>JADFZZ010000012.1 GCA_015232315.1 SAR324 cluster bacterium
ATTTCCTGATTTGTTTTCCTGGTTGGTGGATCAGATGGGGGATTTGCCTTTATCTCGAAATTCTCAAAAAAGAATTTTTTCTAATCCATTGAATTTATAAAGTGTATCGGCTTACGTTGATAGCCGTGCGTAATTAAAAAGATAATGAAATCAATTATATTACTTAAAGTTGGTGCCGAGAAAGGGAATCGTTGTTTCCGAGTAATTCTTACTGAAAATATTAACTAAATCCGAAAAGCAGAGTATGAAAATTGACTGAATTTTACTAAAAAATAGCATATATTCAAAGTTGAATTAACTTCAAATATATTACAAAAATCATTTGTCACTTTCAATTCAAATAAATTGTTTAGAAAATGAATGTAATGAAATAACAAATCATTACATTCGCTAAAATCTACTGTTAAACCAGTTACTTAAAAAAATATCCGGATTTATCTTGATGTTGAATGTAATATATTATATAGTTTTTTCATAAAACATTACATTGAAATTTAAATTTTGGGGGTCGTATGAAAAAACGGGGTTTAACTGAAAATGAAATAAAAAAATTGGAGATCTATATTAGGGGAACCGGATCTCTAAGAGATTTGGTAATTTTCCGATTATCATTAGATACGATGTTACGGGTCGGTGATGTTTTAACTTTAAAAGTTAAAGATGTGTTTTTTAGTGATGAAGTGAAAGAAACCTTTAAGGTGAAGATGATGAAAACGGAAAATTCCGTCACGTGTTCATTATCAGAAAAAACCCGTGAAATTCTGAAAAAACACATTCTGGAAAATCATTTATCAAATGATGATTTTTTATTTCAAGGACGAAAGAAAACCGGAAAATCTATATCAAAGGTTCAATGGCACAGAATCCTGAAAAGTTTTGTTGATGCGGTTGGAATTGACGAAAATGAAATTGCGACTCACTCTCTGAGAAAATCTCTACCGACAATAATATATAAAAAAACCGGAAATTTAAAAGTTTGTCAAAATCTACTCGGTCATAAGTCTATTTCAAACACGTCATTGTATATTGGAGTTGATGAAAAAGAGTCATTGGACATCAAAAAATCATTAAATATTATCTAAAGTGGTTATCGGCCCGACAAATGACAATAAATTGTCTGACAATTTATTTAAAATAATACATTGAAAAATATCATTATTCAACATTGATTTTTATCAAAATATTATTAATCAAATCAATGATTTGGTTAATAAAAACAATGACTTGATTATTTTTTCAATTTTTGTTATAATACATATAAAGTTAATGAATTTTTTATATGGTGACTATTATGACAAAAATAATCAGGGATAATTTTTTCAATATTACAGAATTGAAAGAAAAAGGTTTTACTGACACGTCAATTAAAAAATTTTTAGGAAGTTGTGACGTTGAAAAACATAACCCCTATAATGTAAAATATAAAATAAAACTTTACGGAAAAGAACGAGTTTTATTAGTCGAAAAAAGTGAAAATTATAAAATATGGAAGGAAGATGCTGAAAAAAGAAAAGAGAAATTAAAACAAACAAAAATCAAAAATTCGTCATTAATCGTTAATGATCAAATGAAAGAACTGAAAGAACTTTATGAGTCCATCAAGGATGAAATTAAATCGATGAATATCGATAAGAAAGAACTGGATGAATTAAAAGCGATCTCAATCAGTGCATATAATGATTATCAAAGTGATAAATTTTATCAAAGTGATAAATATGACCCTAACTTTTGTTCGGAATTTTCCGATGAATCTTTTTTAAAAAGGATAATGGTTAATTTTGTAAGACATCAACAAACTGATTATGACACTTTTATGAATGTAATTAACATTAACCGACGAAATCTGACGGAAAGTCACTCGTCTAAATTAGACGAGTGGAAAAGTGTTATATACAAAAAAATAAACGAAGGAGTTTATACAAAAATATCAGAAGTTTATCCGGAGTTAAATGATGAAATAGAAAATCAAATGACTCAAAAAGAAATAGATAAAAAAACCGAAAATTATTTTCCTGTTTTAATAGAATCTAAAACAAATTTAGAAAATTTTTTTTAGAAACGAAATCATCTCTATAAATAACCGTGTATTGATTTTCAATACACGGTTTCCGGGCCGATAACGGAAAATTAAGTTTAAAGGAGATGAATATGAAAACTTTTAAGGAAATTCTAAAAGAAGAACTGGATGACTACCAACCAATGGATTCTGAAGAAACAACTGATGATGATGAACCGGAAAATTCTGAGCTGGATGATTTCAGATTCCGTGAAATCGAATCGGATGAAGAAGATACGTCTATCTACCTGATCATTAAAACATCTACCAGAGAGTGTTTTATCTACTCACCTGAAAAAAATTTATTAACACCGACGGGAACAGAACTTTTTAAAGATGTTTTTTTGGTGGAAGAAAAAATGAACCTTTTTAAACCGGTATCAGAAAACGGTCTGATTCAGATTTTAATAGAAACTCAATTTTTATCAAAATCTCAAAAGAAAAGGATTTTACTGAACGAACCGAAAAAGGTTAAAAGGAGTTTATACCTGGATAAAATACTCTACGAAAAGTTAGATAAAGTCTCACGTAAAACCGGAAAAATGAAGTCAAGGATGATCCAGGAGTCACTAATAGATTATCTAAAGAAAATATCATAAAAAACACATCACCACGGGGTTTTTATTAACCCCCCCCATCCATCTACCCCCTACAATAAAAATTCATCATTTTCATCAATTTCATCATTTTTTATAATTTTTTATAAATAGTTATGAAACAAAAAATTTTATGAATATTTTAAATAAGGGAAAATATGATTTTAAAGAAAAAAATTCTGTATGAAAATTTGACGGATTCGATGAACGAAGGTGTTAAAAGTGTTTTAGATGAACTCAATGATATATTTTACAATCGACTGAATTTTCTAACCGGTTCATTTAAAGAAACCGACAAATATATTTTAGAATCGAGAAATTATTTGATGAAATCAATTAATTCTCTACAAGAAGAATATTCTGAAATAATTGATGAAAACAATGAATAATAAGGATAGTATGACAAGTTATAAAAGAAAAAAAGATGGTGAAGAAATTTCAAAAATTTCATTTACCGTTCATAAAGATGTTTTTATGAAGTTCAAGGAAGTCACAAATGAAAAAAATATTTCGATTCCGAGATTAATGGAAACGTTTATTTTAAACTACCTGGAAAGTGTTAACTAACAAAAAACAACCCCTTTTTTATTTTGTTTGGAGACAGAGAAAAAAGGGGGTTGAAAGGAAAACAAAATGGAAAAATATGAAATTAAAATTTATACATCACTATTTATATTGTTCATTTCTCAGAAAAAAAAAGAACCACCCCCGAACGTTGAGCCACCCCCAGAAGTCAAAGAGTTGAAATCATTTAAAAATTTTGATTTGATTCGTTCGATTTTCAGTGATTAGTCATACTCAAAAAACACTATCAAAAGTTTCATAATACACTATATTTCTTTTATTTTCTTCCTTGATTCTAATTAAATCAATAACTTATCCCTGTTTTCATCATACATTAAGGGGAAGGGAAGGGAAAGGAAGGGAAGGAAAGATAATGTAATATAAATAGATAATGAAGAAGTAATGAATGAAAAAATTAAATTCTAATCACTTCTATATTTATAATGTGAATGGTTCAACTTATAACATTCAATTTCATCTGGATACAGAACCTTTTGTTGAAAAATATATTGATGACATTCTTAAAAAAACAAAATTGAAAATACCACAACAATATCTGGTTAGAACCTTATTCATCCATATATTAAATTCCCAATTTAAAAACAGAAATATTGATGATTTTATTCCACTAAATTCAAATTTCTTAAATTCTTGGTTTGGTTCATCCAATAGAAAATTACACAGTGATTTTACAAAAAAGTTTTTAGAAAAAGATTCTTATTATCAAAAAGGAACTAAAGCATTTGGTTACAAAATCAAAAAAAGGATAATCCACATATTAAATGAATTAAGAAACAAGGAACCTAAACCCAAACCAACAAAAACCCCGATATTAAAATCGGAATTTGTTTATGGTGAAAGTGAAAATCAATTTAAAGTTCCAAAACTGATTCAAAACGTCATAAACAGTTTTTCCAAATGTTACATCAATTTGGAAAGATTGGAAGAATTTGAAACGAACTTGAATGATGATGTTAAGAACTTGGAATATCTCCAATATTCCATAGGGGAATTCAAACGGCATATTTACCGACAATCATTTAAAAAAGGGTATTACAAACCGGCGTATATTCTTGGTGGAACTGGTTTAAGCGGAAGAATTTTTGAAAAAGGAACGTTGCCAGCACAGCGGATAAAGAAAATTATAAAAAAAGAAATTTTTTATGGGGATGAATATATCAATATTGATATTGTCAGAAGTCAACCAACAATTCTGCTGTATTACTTCATTAAATATGAATTGAAGTCCGAATTCTTCAAACACTATGTAAATAATGATTCAATCATAAATTCTTGGGTTTCTGAAGGGATTCCAAAACAAATCATTAAGAGTTTGATTTTTTACAAGTTGTTTTCCCTATACACGGGAAAAATGACACTGAAGAATCCTGTTGTTACTAAGGCCATATATGATGAAACTCAAGAATTGGATGTTGACATAAATCCACAATCTATCCTGGATGTATTAAACAAAAAGTTTGAACCCCTAAATGAAGACATTAAAAGATGGAAATTTCATTTAAAACAGAATGTTACTTTTAACAACAATGTTTTTATCAATAGTTGTGGTTTTCCTGTAAATTTTGAAAATTATGAACAGAAGAAAAGAACATTGATTTATACAGCCTCATTATTACAGTCCAAAGAAGCAGAAATCATACATAAAATGATTATTGAATTCACGAAACAGGGCGTAAATGTTAACTCTCACGAGTTTGATGGTTGCGTCTTATATGTGCCTGAGGGGATGAATGATGAATCGCTGAAAAAACTAATCAATAAAACATTGGAAAATATTGATTTTGAAGATAAGGATATGTTACTTCCGATGCTAAGAATTGAAAGGAAACCCTTTGTGTGATTGTTTTTCAATTTCTTTCCACACTTCTTTTAACCCGTTCCAATCAATTGAAAACTTCAACTTTGGAATCACAACATCATTAATTTTTTTCACAGCAAATTCGGAGGTGTAAACCGTTCTTGAAATTTTCCCTGATGTCCAACCGCAGTATCTTTCAATAAAAATTTCTTCTACTTCATTTTCATAAAGTTTGGTTGCGACATTTTTTCTAAAGGTATGAAACACTTTTTTTCCATTTTCAGTATTTTTGGAATTTTTGACATCAACTTTTTTTAGGTAATCATTAAACCACTTGGATAATTGTTTTCCGTAGGATTCCGCAAAATAGTTCAATCCCGGAAACAATCTTTTTTCTCCGTTTCCGTTAGGTGAATATCCTAAAATGTCTAAATATTCTTGAAACCCAATTTCAAAAAGTTGTGGATGTATCGGAATATTCCTTTTTGACATTCTGTTTTTTAGTCTCTGTGTGAGTCGTTCATCTGATAGTTTAATATAAAAAATTCCATCTTCTGATTTATTGATGTCGTCAAGAAAGATTTGGCAAATTTCGTTTTGCCTTGCGCCACTAAACAACCCAAAAATTGGAATCCAAAATTTGGCACACCTAATTTCAAAACTTTGAGAATTATTGATTGAGTCCAGATAATTTTGTTTATCAAAAATTTTCTTTAAGTCATCGTTGCTGAAAACAACAGGTAGTGAGTCCTTTGTATTGGTTAACTTGCCAACAGTTACACTTACAACTGGAGATTTTTGGATATAATCATTTCGTTCTAACCAATTAAAAAATGTTTTGATATTTAATATCAAATTATTACAAGTTCTTAGGGTTCTTGGTTTTTCTCCCAATTCCAATATTTCTTGAATTGTTTTTTCTCTAAATTTGGGGTTTTTACTCAGGTTTGGTGGTAATCGTTTTAGAATATTTGTAAAATCGTTCAGTTTATCTTTGGAATACTCTGAAATGTCATTATCGCCAAGAACCCAGATAAAAAGTTTCAGAAGGGATTCATATTCATTGATTGTTTGTTGCTTTGTTCCTTTTTCTCTATGATAGTCCAAGTATTGAGGAATCATAGTTGAAAGTAACTTTGGATTTTGGATGGGATTTGTTGGACTGATTTCAGTTGTTTGAATGATTTTTGGTGAAGGTAATTCTTGAATTTTTTTAAATTGATGAACTACTTCTGACGTGGGAATAATAGAACTTATATTTGATGCTTCATATTCCTGTTTTGCTTGTGAAAAAATATCCCATTCTGACTGTTTTTCTCCACTAACTAAAGCAATTTTCAGGTTCAAGATTTCTTCTTTTATCTTAATCAACCCTTGAAATAAACTATTGTATTCAAAAGTGTTTTGCTTTGGAATTTCAAATGCGGTTAGATTTAGAGTTTCTCTTATCTCCATATCAACTTTTTTTTTTAATGAGGGGAAATCCTCCTTGTTTTTCAAATCACTAAGATGTTGATTTAGATTTGAAATTCTTTTTTCGTTGGCATTTTCTGTCCAATCAGTAATTCCCCAAAAGTAATGCTCGCTATGTCTTTTGCCAGAATGAAGTTTTGTTTTTAAAATCAATTTAATGTCTTCAATCGTTAATTCTTTTCCCATTTCCCCATTCCTAATCGCAAAATAAAGACTTTGCGATTCAATATATAAATATTTGGAAAGATGTTTTGCCTGGCGTTTATCAACTGTGTGAAGGGACAACAAAAATTGTCTCTTTTTCAGAGTTTCTATCAAATCCAAGGGGATTGTGGAAAGGAAAAAATAAGAATGGGAAGATTCTTTGTAGATATAGAAGTTACGCATTTCTTACCTGAAAAATTGACTACTAACATTGAGTAGATTTTGAAATAAATCAATTTTCAGTAAGAATTAAGTCGGTAACCTATTGAAATAAAATGAATTTTAATCAATGGGGAATGCCGAGAAAGGGACTCGAACCCTTACAGGCGTTGCCCACTACCCCCTCAAGATAGCGTGTCTACCAATTTCACCACCTCGGCATATAAAAAAGATCCGGCATGAATATGTAATTCTCCTCTGAGACGCAAGTCTTTTTTCTTCAGTTTTCTCGCTTGATGGTCAGGAACGATACCAACTCTTCCATCAAAGATCGTGCCGGCGTGGCAGGCAGATGTTTCAGGCAGTCATACGCCTGTTCCGCATGCGATTCACAATAGTTTCTGACAGCATCAATCGATCCGGTTTTTATGGCACGCTCAATGGCCCATTCAATTTCTTCAGGAGAATTTTTTTCTCTCGGTTTGAGTAGAATTTCATGCAGGGTCTCCGCTTCAGATGACGAAAGTCGTTCAAACATCTCAATGGTGATCAGGGTCCGTTTTCCTTCTTCAAAATCACCCCCCTGTTCTTTGCCATACCCTCCTGAATGAGCCGAAGGTGCCTGATGCTCACTGTCCGCGATCAGATTCAGGACATCATCCCGTGCCTGAAAACCAATGCCGATGCTTTCTCCGAAGCGGCCGATCCATGAAATGTCCTCGTCAGAGGCTCCGGCAAGAAGGGCGCCGCATTCACAGGGGCCACGTCCGGAATACCAGCCTGTTTTTCGGGTGATCATCTGCTGATATTCCTCCCGTGTCGGGAATTTATCATGACTGACCCAGCCAATATCCATGGCTTGACCTTCAAAAGTATAGCGGATCACCTGATTGAAATGCCGGATCAAATTCATGGTTGTGGCGGTTCCCAGTCGGGATTCATTGTCCATGAGGGTTTCAAACACCAGGCCCAACATGCAGTCTCCCGCATTGAGCGCCAGGGGGATTCCATGCAATCGATGCAGAGTGGGTTTTCCTCTGCGTGTCATGGAATCGTCTTCAATGTCATCATGGATCAGCGCAAAATTTTGAAACAACTCAAACGCGGTGGCCGTCAACAACGCATCTTGGGGTTTTCCTCCAAAAAGTTCACAGGAAAGCAACACCAGCGCTGAACGGAATTTTTTTCCACCCCGCGATGGGTAATCGTGCATCAGGTCATACAAATATTCACGGGGTTCCCGGAGTGGAATCCGGTTGCTGATTTCCTGCTGAATGAAAGATCCTGCCTGTTGCAGATAATCTTTTAAAAACCGGTATTGTGCGGCTGAAAACTGATCAAGGGACATGAAAACCTATGGTGTAGCATCGTTGGGAGGAATTTGTTGAGACTGTGGAATCTGGTATAATTGTAAAATTCTCTGGTCTGCCTGAGGCAAGTCGCTCACTGGTAACACAAGATTCATGCGCTCATCTCCGGGTAAAAACCGGATTTGATGAAATGCTCCTGAGGGCGAATCAAACGCGCTCACAACATCCTGTATGGTTTGAATCGATTTTCCGTTGATTTCAGTGACTACCATGTTGGACAGATCCTGATAGCCAATATTGATGGGGTCCGGCAGGACACGGGTGAGCAGGATGATGTGGCGATTTTTATTTTCTGATAGAAATTCATCCAGTTGAGCAAACAGCCTCAGGCGCAGGGGGGCTTTGGCATTCCAGTTATTTCCCCACAACGTGAGGTAATCCATGGTGAGCGGTTGGAACAGCAACCCGCCTCTCAACACATACGTTGGCGGTTGTTCCGCATTTTCCAGGGGAATGTAATAATCCGCTTCTGAAAGTCTGGTGACTTTTCCCTGGAGGGTCATCGGTTTTCCCTGCCGGATGACATGGAAGGTTGCCTGAGTCTGTTGCGCCAATGAATCTGTCAGCAGGTAATCAAACAACACATCGCCCCATTGAGGATGTGAGATATTGCCCTCATTGGAAATGTTCCATTCATTGATTCCTGTTAAAAAATCTTTAGGTTGAAGAACATCTGTTCCCACCCCTCCGTGCAGGACACGGTTGATCCACACCCCTTCCTGATCTTGCGGAATTTGATGATAGTCACGAATGCTGTCATCCGCGATTTTCTGCCAGGTGAAGCCCCGGTTGGGAAAACCGGAATAGGGATGCTGTTGCGCCTTTTGAAGGAAGGTTTGCAGATAAAACGAAGGCAGGGCTTCAAGGCCGTTATTGGCAGACTGAACAGCCATCCCTGTCAGTGTCTGTCCTTCAAAAACACCATGTCCATCCGCATGATGAAAATTGCTTCCCTCAATAAACATAATCGGCTGATGCAATCGGCTGTAAGGTCGGAAGCCCATGCTGAGCCTGGTGATAGTTCCCGGTATGGTCTTCAAATTTCTGACGGATTTGATTTGTGTCAGCATTACCGGGCCGGTATTGGCTTCCCCCCAGGAAACAGGTTCGAGGTTTTTCCAGAACTCTTCGTCCGCGACATCCAGCAATGCCAGATTGATCGAGGCGTCGATCCGGGTCAAGAGGCCTTCCCATGTTTTAGCTTTGTCAGGGTGTCGTACTTGAATCAAGGTTCGGCTGTTCACCATCTGAGCCGTTGTCAGCAATTGATGTGGCCCCACAACGATGGCGGCACCCTGTCGCGCGCCCACGGATTTTTTATTCCACGGTAACAACCAGTCATATTCCTGAAAATATACTTTGAGGACAACGATATGCTTGTCATAAGAATATACTTCCTGAGTTTCTTCGGCATGAATCGTGGTCTGTCCCAGGGTGATCCCAAGCCATAGCAGACACAGGAATTGAAATGGCTGGATGCCTTTGCGGGCAACGGAACGGGTTGAAAATTGGAATATTGGATACATGGAATTGTTTACTCCTGAATTCGTTCAGCCTGTGGGATGCCATATTGGCGCAGTATTTTTTCATTATTGTCATCTGCCAGTTTTCTGTTCATGATGATCGGCATCGATGTCCATTGGCTTTCAAAAACATAGTATTGCTCGTCTTTCTGGCTTCGTAGAACTTCCTTGAGATGCCGGATCGACTGAATAATCACGCCGTTGACTTTATTCAGAACAAAATGATTCATGGCGGTGTAACCCGAGTTGAAGGAAGCAGGAAGAATCTGCGCCAGCACAACGACTTGCTCACGTCTTGTTTCAGCTTGTTCTGTGCCTCTGAATAACAGTTCATAAACCAGTGTGGCGGAGGCACTGCCTACTGTTTGAAGATAATTGCGATTCAGCGGAGTGAAAACCAGTCCACCCACAATCAGATATTCAGGAAGAACATCGTAACTGTTGCGGATTTCCTGACTGTAGGGCGGGGGTTTTAATTGGAGGGTTATGGTCTGAACAGACTGGTTTCTGAGAACGGTCAGGTTCAGTGAATCACCAATCTGCCTGTTTTCTGCTTCAATAAAAAAAGAAATCCGGTGTCCTTCATAGTGGACCATGCCTGCCATATCAATCATGCTGGTTTCAATTTTCAGCAGGACATCCCCCGGGAAAATCAGATTTTCCGCTGACGACATTGGCAGAACACGTTCAACCAGAACTCCGCCCATTGCTTCATCCAGTCCCAGAAATTTCCGTTGGGATGGATTGAGCAGGTCGCTGGTGATCACTCCGATTTCGGGAACACCGTCATAGACACCATCCTCAATGTCCTTGAGGAATCTGAGAATCAATGGAACTGGAATGAAGTAGCCCACATCATTCAACCGGAGATTGGACTGAAACGCGACGCCCACCACCTGATCCTTCTGAATCACCGGTCCCCCGCTGTTTCCGGGATTGATGGCAGAATCTGTCTGAACCAGCAGATGCGAATCAATGCCCGGATGGACATAGGTCCCGAATTCAATACGTGAAATCACACCTTCAGTTCGTGAAATTTTCTGACCGCCCATGGGATAGCCATAGGTTCTGACATGGCTTTGTATTTCCGGCATTTCACCAAGGGGAATCGGAACAGTATCATTATAAAATCGGGGATCACGGACTTTCAGCAGTGCCAGATCGGAATCATGTGCCACCGCGATCACATCCGCGATGAAGGGTTTGGAGGTGCTTTGTTTGTTCACAATGAGCAACCGGGAATCGCTCACCACATGCGCGTTGGTGACAATCAGTTGTTTTCCGGTTAAAAAACCTGTTCCGCTGCTGGCTTCAGCCGGAGTTGTTTTCCAGGGCGATTGCCAATCCACACTTTGCTGGTAATTGGTGATTCGGAATACAGAATTTTCAATGTCATTGGCCCTGGATTGCGCTTGTACAAAAAATGGGGCCAGCAGGAAACAAACCATTGAAATAACTGTAGCCGGATGTTTGTGTTTCATGGTCAGGTCCAGAGTGCGAGAATCAAACTGCCAAGAATGATGCGGTAAATCACAAAGGTGAGGGTGCCATAACGTTTAAGGAAACGTAGCAGGAATTCTATGGAAAGATAACCCACAAGGAACGAGGTGCCAATGCCAATCAACAAGGAGATCACGCCGGTTTCGCCAAGACCGCTTTCCAGCAATTCTTTCAGTTCAAACAGACCGCTTCCCGCAATGGCTGGCAATCCCAGAAGAAACGAGAACCGTGCCGCGTCAGCTCGATTCAGTCCGGCAATGAGTCCACCCATAATGGTTGAGCCGGAACGAGAACAACCGGGAATCAATGCCAGTGCCTGAAACAGGCCGACCATCACCATTTGAGGGATGCTCAATTGATTCAGGGGAAGATTTTGTCTGGAAAAATGTTCTGAGGCATAAAGTCCAATGGCCAGCACGATCAGCGCACTGCCAATGATGGTCAGGCTCCGGGCGTCAGTTTCAATATAATGCTTGAACCCGAGTCCGAGAAAAACAATGGGGATACTGCCCACCGCAATGCCCCAGGCCATTCGTGATTCATCAGAATAGAGCAGATTTTTACGAACAATGCTTTGCAGAGTCGCTTGAAGCAGTTTCAGAATATCAGTGCGGAAATAGATCAGAACGGATAGCAGCGTCCCAAGCTGAATCACTGCTGAAAACGCGGCACCGGGATCATTCCAGCCAAGCAGATGAGGAACAATTCGCAAATGGGCGGTGCTGCTGATGGGGAGAAATTCGGTAAGCCCCTGGACGATACCCAGTACCAGTGCCTGAAACCATGTGGTCATAAACATCTCAATTTATATTGAACGCGGATCCAACGGTGACAAAATTCGGATGAATTAAAAAAAGTGAACGTTACTGATGAATTATACAAGGTTCAAGACGTTCAAGGTCTGCAAAAAATAAATAGATAATGCGAATTAGGAGTTGAAATAGATAATATGGCTCCATTTGCAGGAGGGATGAAATCCCACAAACTTTAAGGAACGGCAAAAAATAAGTTGTAAAAGTTGGCTCGTGCCCTACGTCCGTGGGGCACGTTATCCCTCAGACGAAGCTCTGCTTCATTATTTTTTTGAACGTTCCTAAACAGGCACAATCCCTGTTTTCAGAGGATATGGCACTCATTTTTCATGGTCGGCATCCAAGGGCGGAATTCCGGTGAAGATTGGGATGGTTCGAGCGTTCTGAACGAATAAATAACTTCCTCTAAAAATAACAGAATAGCTATTGTATCTTTCCACTGTTCATGAAATAGATGTTTATAAATTGATATGATTGACTTTGATAAGGCTTAGGAAATTTATGAAAAAAACGTTGTTGGTTCTTGGCGGATGGTTGTTCATCTCTGGATTCTGTTTCACTGCGTCAGCAAATGACGAACCACCGCTGAATGGCGCAATTGTTCGGCCAATCGCGCAAAGATTTGTGGAAATGCATTATTCGCAGCAACCGTTGGATGATGTGATTTCAGTCAGGATGTTTCAGATTTATATGAACTTGCTGGATCCGGGACATTATTACTTTATGGAAGCAGACATCAATGAATTCCGCCGATATGAAAAATCACTCGATGACCTGATCCAGCAAGGAAATATTGAAATTGCCCTCCAGATTTTTACCCGCTTTAAAACCCGGTTGAATGAACGTTTGCAAATGACCGAAACGTTCATCAAGGAAGATTTTGATTTTAAAAAAGATGCCACATGGGAACTGGATCGCAAGGATGTGCCTTATCCCAAAGACCAGAAAGATGCTCAGTCCATCTGGCGAACAAAGATGAAATTCGATTTGTTGCAACTCACCTTGGGTGGTAGCACCATGGAAGAAGCCAAAGAGCGTCTGCTCAAGAGAATTCGAAGTGCCTGGAAAGATTATTCACATTATAAAGATAATGATGTGGTGTCATTGTATATGAACGCCTTGACATCGGCTTATGATCCGCACTCTTCCTACCTGTCACCGCAAGAACTCAAAAATTTTGATATCACCATCAAATTGTCTTTGGAAGGCATCGGCGCGGTGTTGCGCTGGGAAGATGGCTACACGGTGGTCAATTCCATTGTGCCGGGCGGAGCCGCCTATCGGGATGGCCGACTCAAGGTCAATGACCGGATTATCGGGGTGGCCCAGGGGACAGAACCCTTTGAAAGCGTCATTGACATGCGGTTGAATGATGTGGTTCAGTTGATTCGGGGAGAGCGCGGAACGAAGGTCAGACTTCAAATCATACGAAAAAATGAAACCGGCAACAGCACCGTGCTGATTGAAATTCTTCGTGATCAGATTGTGCTGAAAGATGGTGAAGCACAGGCTGAAGTTTTTACCCCGACGCTGGTGACTGAAACAGGAAAACCCGAAGCAACCTCAGTTCCAAAAAAGATCAAGGTGGGAGTGATCAATCTGCCTTCCTTCTATATTGATTTCAATGGCCGCAGGGAAAATCCCGACAGTTACAAAAGTTCTTCACGAGATGTAGCAACGCATTTGGAAACCTTCAAAAAACAAAATGTCGATGGGGTGATTCTGGATCTCCGGAACAATGGTGGCGGTGGTTTGGATGAAGCCATTTCAATGGCAGGTCTGTTTGTCGGCGCGAATCCAGTGGTGATTGTCAATCAGTCCGGTGGCAGGCAATATATTCATCGGAGTCGTGAAAAAGCGGTTTATGAAGGCCCACTTCTGGTTTTGTTAAGTCGCTTCAGCGCCTCAGCATCCGAAATTCTGGCAGGAGCTCTACAGGACTATCATCGTGCGATTCTGGTTGGTGACAAAACCACCTTCGGAAAAGGAACCGTTCAAAACATCGCTCAGTTGCCTGAAGACTATGGCGCACTGAAAATCACGATTGCCCAGTTCTACCGGGTTTCAGGCTGGTCGACTCAAAACCGTGGCGTGGAGTCGGATATTGTGTTGCCGTCCATCACCAATGAACGGGAAATCGGAGAATCAACCTTGCCAAACGCATTGCCCTGGAAATCCATTGACGCGGTCAATTACGCACCTGTCAGCAAGGTGGATAAATATCTGCCACAACTGCGGAAACACTCGCAGGAACGTACAAAAAACAGCGAATTTTTTCAGAAAATTCAAAAAAATATCCAGGAATACGTCACCCAGATCAAACCAAGAAAATACACCTCCATTCTTGAAATTCAGAAAGATTATGAAAAGCGCGATGAGCCAAAACCGGAAACTGAGACGATAGAAGGCGAGATTCCTGAACACGCGGATTCACAAGAAACGAAATCAATCATTGTCAAAGATCAGTATCTGGAAGAATCCATCCAGATTCTGGAAGATTATATCCAGATGCTCCAGGTTGAGAGTTCCCGGAAAACACAAATTTTCGGTAAACGTTCCTGATGTCGCAAAAGTTGGAATCTCCGTCGCTGGATGTGCTGATCTCGGAATCAGCCATTCAACAGCGTGTTCGCGAATTAGGCCGTCAAGTTTCAGCAGATTACCACAACCGTGAGTTACATCTTGTCGGTGTGCTGACGGGTGCCTTTTTGTTCATGGCAGATCTGTCCCGTGCCCTTGAAATCTCTCCTGTTGTCCATTTTATCCAGGCCTCCAGTTATGGTGATTCGACCTCTTCTTCAGGGAATGTTCATTTGTCTCATGCTCTGAAACTGGCAGGCAAGCATGTGCTGGTTGTGGAAGATATCCTCGACACCGGACTCACGCTGGCAAAAATTCTTCAGGATTTTAGAAGTTACAACCCTGCCTCGCTCGAAATCTGCACGCTGTTGAACAAGAATCGTTCACGGACAGTTTCCATTATGCCCAAATACAATGGATTTATGATTGAAGATGAGTTTGTCGTAGGCTATGGACTGGATCTGGCCGGACGGTATCGGACATTGCCGCATATTGCTGTTATCCAACCCTGACGATTGAAACAGCTATGCCTCTCGTCAGTGTCATTCTGCCAACATGGAACCGTGCGTCATGGTTGTCTGCGTCCATTGATTCTGTGTTGACTCAGACTTTCAGGGATTTTGAACTCATAGTGGTGAACGACGGTTCCACCGATGACACCTCCCGATTGCTTGAACAATATGGTGCTGAAATCAAAGTGATTGATCTTCCTGAAAACAGGGGGGTGAGCTATGCCCGCAACCGGGGACTGGATCAGGCAACAGGCGAATGGCTGGCGTTTCTTGATTCTGATGACCAGTGGTTGCCTCAAAAACTGGAAAAACAACTCCGCAGATACCGGGAACAGCCACAGGTCAAAATTCATTTTACCGATGAAATCTGGATCAGGAACGGGATCAGAGTGAACCCCATGAAAAAACATCAAAAGCATGAAGGCTGGATATTTATTCCCGGTTTGTCGCTGTGCCTGATGGCACCTTCCGCAATTATGATCCATCGGGATATTTTTGAAGCCTGCGGTAATTTTGATGAACAACTCCCGGTTTGTGAGGATTATGATTTATGGTTGAGAATTACAGCCCGATATCCCGTGGCGTTGCTCAATGAAAAACTGATGATTCGTTATGGCGGACATGAAGATCAACTATCCTGTCGCAGTTGGGGCAATGACAGGTACCGTGTGCAATCTTTGAAAAAAATTCTGGAGACGGTGCCTTTAAGCGCTGAATATCGTCAGGCGGCCATTGAAAAACTGATTGAAAAATCCAGGATACTGGCACAAGGATTTGGTCGTCACGGAGACCCTGAATTGTCAAAATATTATGCGGAGCTTGCGACAACTTTCCAGAATTCCGGTTGGCGGTCAGATTCTTTTGAACAATGAGTCCCTGAGGATTCGCGAATTATCAGAATTGTGGTTGCGTGTATTGACCTGTTCCTGAATTTGTATCAGTATTAAATCAAGTTGTAACCTGACGTGTCATTTCGACAGAATCGCGAAATTTTGACGCAAAACGTGCTCAAGAGCCCACGCTTGAGATAGGTAAATGAATATTGAACAAAGTTGTTTTTTCCTTGCTGACACTGGAACCGTAAATCTTTCAAACAGGGGTTTGTGGCAATGTCCCTTTTTAAACTAGGATACCTCATCAAGGACGCGATTCACATTATCCGTCTGAAAAAAACAACGTATGATGATGTGGATTATTCGAATACTACAAGGTTGCAGGGGGTTCCTGTCGCGAGTCTCGGGTCTCTTGAGATGAGAGAGGCCATGATCCAGGGGGTGATACAGGAGCATGGCGATCTGGATTATCATTTTCATACGCTCATTGAAAATGTCGGGGAAATGCTGAAAGCAGTGGGGAAACATATTTCCACTGATATTTATCTGGAGCGAAGTATCCTTCAAGGGGCCAGGGAACGTGACGCTCATCGTTATTTTCTGGTTCAGCGCAGAGAAGTGGACACAACTTTGCTTTTGAGTATGCTGGATCGAGACAAAATTCAGAAATTACAGAAGGAGTGGTCAATGCCTGCGTTCGCGCATCCGTTGATTCGCTCAAAATGGAATGGAACCGGCAGTGTGTTTGACGAGTCCTACACCCCGAAAGTTGTGCGCCAGACAGAACATTATTTTAATTTGTTATTTGAAGAAAGTTCCATTATCCACATTTTGGATAGATTTCATCATATTATCCGTGTTTTATGTTTACCCTATGAACTGCCTGAAACAGTGTACCAACGAAAACCGTTTCCCTGTCAGAAAACATTCAGTCTGACAGAATGGCTACTCAGCTCAGCTCAGGAAAACGCTAAATTTCAGGAATAACTTTTTGCATCGTAAAGGAAAAATGTCGCCATTATCCCGTCTGCTTGTTCCTGTCATACCAATGAGGGAAGAAATTGTTTTTCCTCAAACCACCAAATCCTTTTTTGTCGGCCGGCCCGGGTCTATGGAAGCCCTGGACAAGGCCATTGCTTCTGATAAACTTATTTTTGTGGTCGCACAGAAAAATACAGGTATCGAAAATCCCGCTGCCAGTGATTTGTTTTCAGTAGGCGTTCTGGTCAAAGTGCTTCAAATCATGCGTCTGCCCAATGGGTCAGTAAAAGCTCTGTTTGAAGCAACCCGGCGTGCCAGGCTGATCAGCGCCGAAATGCGACAGGATTTGTTGATTGCGGAAATAGAACTCATCCAGGACTCTGATTTGGAAACCAGGGAGATATTTGAGTTGGCAGAAAAGGCAAAAGCCGCCTTTTATCAACACGCGCAACACAATGATCTCAAAATCAAGGATGATGTCTATAAACAGATCAAATTGGCATCTCCCTTGATTCTGCCGGATATCATTGCGCCTCACATGGCTGTCAGTCGAACACATAAACAAAGCATTCTGGAACCAACACTGCTTGAAGAGCGACTGGAATTGATCATTCAATTCATGAGTGAAGAACAGGAAATCAAAAAACTGGAAGAACAACTCCGCAAGAAAGTTCAGGAAAATATTCATTCAACCCATAAGGAAGGTTATCTTCAGGATCAGTTGCGGTCGATCCAGAAAGAACTGGGGCAGACAGAGGACAGCAGGTCTGATTCTGATGATTTCCTCAAAAAAATAAAAGAAGCGGGAATGCCGAAAGAGGTGGAAGACGTCGCCATCAAAGAGTTTAAGAAAATCAAAATGATGTCGCCAATGTCATCAGAATCCAATGTGGTACGAAATTATCTGGAGTGGCTGATTGCCATGCCCTGGAAAGCGGAAACGGAAGACAATTTTGATCTGGAAAAAGCGCAGACCATTCTGGATGAAGACCATTATGGTCTGGAAAAAGTCAAGGAACGGATTATTGAATATCTGGCGGTCGCCCAGTTGAAAGGAACCCTGAAAGGGCCGATCATCTGTCTGGTTGGACCTCCGGGAGTGGGGAAAACCTCACTTGCAAAATCTATCGCGCGATCCCTCAACCGTAACTTTGTGAGAATGAGCCTTGGTGGTGTGAGGGATGAAGCCGAGATCCGCGGTCATCGCCGCACGTATATTGGCGCAATGCCCGGAAAAATTATTCAATCCATCCGCAAGGCAAAAAGCCGCAATCCGGTGTTGCTGATGGATGAAGTGGATAAACTGTATCAAAGCGTGGTCACAGACCCTTCGGCCGCACTGCTGGAAGTGCTGGATCCGGAACAAAACAATACGTTCATGGATCATTATCTGGAAGTTGAATATGATTTATCGCATGTGCTGTTTCTCTGCACCGCAAATTCCATTCAAAATATCGCGGCACCGTTATTGGATCGGATGGAGGTGATTCATCTGTCAGGCTATACTGAACTTGAAAAATATCACATTGCCAAAAACTTTCTGGTTCAACGACAGTGTAAGGCTCATGGCATGGAGCCAGAGAAAATGGTGTTTCAGAAAGAAAGTCTGTTCAAAATTATCAGAGACTATACCCGGGAGGCCGGGGTTAGAAGTCTTGAGCGTGAAATTGGTAAAGTATGTCGTAAGACGGTCACACAGTTGGTCAGACAGAATGAAGATAAAAAAACCATAGTGACACCAAAACTGGTCGAAAAACTTTTGGGAACAGCGCATTTCAATCGGGATAAAAAAGGAGAAGCCAATGAAATCGGTGTGGCGATGGGCTTGGGGGTGACGACGCTCGGGGGGGAATTGATGATGGTTGAAGCCGGGTTGATGCCGGGTTCAGGTAAAGTGTCTTTGACGGGCAAATTGGGTGAAGTGATGCAGGAATCGGCTCAGGCGGCCTATTCCTATGTCAAGGCAAATGCGCTCTTTCTCGGGATTGATGCGGATATTTTTGAAAAACTGGATCTGCATATCCATTTGCCTGAAGGCGCAACTCCTAAAGATGGTCCTTCAGCCGGGTTGCCGCTCATGATGTCCATCATCAGTGTCTGTACTAAAATTCCCATTCAGCATGATGTTGCGATGACCGGAGAAATTACACTTCGAGGCCATGTGACAGAGATTGGCGGTTTGAAAGAAAAATTACTGGCAGCCAAACGCGGCGGTTTGAGAATGGTGCTGATTCCCAAGGACAATGCCAAAGATCTGGAAGATGTGCCGCATGAAGTTCTGGAGGGCTTAACAATTCAGCAGGTTGACCGAGTGGATCAGGCAGTTCCATATGTTCTGGAACATCTGCCACCAACATCATTTTCTGTTTCAGGATTGGAGCGTTCCCTGAACAGCGAGAGCCTTCAGGCTATTTCCCATAGCCCGATTCACTGTGGGTGAGAATTATAGGATCTGGTAGTTACCACTGACAATTCATACCAGTTGAAAAGCTGGTCCATGACACGGAGTTTTCATGAAAAAAATGGATACGGATTCACATCTTTATAAAATAAGACATTCGCTGGCTCATGTGTTGGCACAGGCCGTTCTCAGCATTCGTCCAACGGCCAAACTGGGTTTTGGTCCACCAACCAGCACGGGATTTTTTTATGATTTTGATCTCACGGAACCGCTGACGCCGGAGGATTTAAAATCTGTTGAAAAAAAAATGCGTCAGATTATCAAATCCCGTCAAACCTTTGTCAGGGAAGATCTTAACGATAAAGACATGATTCTGAAACTTCAGGAGGCTCAACAGGGTTACAAGATTGAGCATGTTCAGGATCTGGTCAGTAAAGGGGAACACGTTTTGAGTCTGTATCAGAATGGCCCGTTCTGGGATATGTGTGAAGGACCACACGTCGAGTCCACAGAGGAAATTCCGCTCAATTGTTTTCAGTTGGATTCTCTGGCTGGTGCGTATTGGAAAGGCTCAGAGCAGAATCCGATGATGCAGCGAGTTTATGGTCTGGCCTTTGAGAACGAAGAAACCCTCAAGGAATTTGTTGCTCTGCGTAAACTGGCGATGGAACGGGATCATCGAAAACTGAATATCCAGAATCACTACTTCCTGATCAGTGAAGAGGTTGGCAAAGGATTACCGTTATGGCTTCCAAATGGGACAATAATCCGGGATGAACTGGAAAAACTCGCCAAGGAAAAAGAATTCCTGGCTGGTTATCAGCGTGTTGCGACACCTCATATCACTCGTGAAAATCTGTATCACACTTCAGGGCATCTTCCTCATTATGCGGACAGTATGTTTCCGCCCATGGACGTGGATGGTGAAAAAATGTATCTGAAACCAATGAACTGCCCGCACCATCACATGATTTTCAAGGCAATTCCACGCAGTTATCGGGATCTCCCTTTGCGTCTGGCAGAATATGGAACATGCTATCGATATGAACAGTCAGGTGAACTCGCGGGCTTGTTGAGGGTTCGAGGCTTGACCATGAATGACGCTCATATCTATTGCCAGCCTGAAAAGACCAGGGAGGAGTTTATCAAGGTCATTCAGATGCATATCGATTATTATAAAATGTTTGATCTGAAAAATTTCTGGATGCGTCTGTCACTCCCTGAGCAGGGCAGTGATAAATATGTGGATAATCCTGAAAAATGGCAGACAGCCGAAGACCTGGTGGTGGAAGCCATGAAGGAAATTGGTATTCATTATGAAGCGGTTCGTGGTGAAGCCGCGTTTTATGGCCCAAAAATTGATTTTCAGGTCAGCAATGTCGTAGGGCGCGAAGAAACGGCCTCCACCAATCAGTTGGATCTGGTGATGGGCGACCGGTTTAATTTGACCTACAAGGGTGCGGACAATCAGGATCATGTCCCTTACATTATCCATCGCGCTCCGTTGGGAACGCATGAACGTTTTTGCGCGTTTCTGATTGAACACTATGGTGGCGCTTTTCCAACATGGTTGGCACCCGGTCAGGTGTTGATCATCCCGATTGCGGCTCCATTTTTTGACTATGCGCATCAGGTGGCACAAATGCTCAGAACCGCGTTTATCCGGGTTTCTGTGGATGACTCGTCAGATTCATTCAGTAAAAAAATCCGTAACGGCGCAACTTCAAAAACACCCAATGTGCTGATTATCGGTGATCAGGAAATGCAGGATGGAACTGTCAGTTGGCAACGTTATCAGAGCAAGGAAAAGCAAACGCTCCATCCCGATCAGTTTAAAACCCTGATTCTGGAAGAAATCCAGGCACGCAGGGACTGGCGAAGAACAGACAACTAACAAGGATTGGTCATGGCAGTGCAAGCCCAAAAGGTAGAATCTTCACAGGAAATTGATGACTCAGTTCCCGAGGGCTTTGCCAATCAGTTAGCCCGGCAACTGATTATTTTACATGAAAAGGATATGGATCCGGTGATCAGTAGCCGGAATGCCGCCACGTTTATTGTGGATCAGACAAACAAACCCGGGCGCTATAAATACTATCTGGATGCTTGTGAATTACTGCTGGAAGATGAACGTTCTGAAAAATTCGCGGCGTTGACCTGGGCCGCCTTGATCATTCACAGTGATGAAAATGAGGAATATAATCGTTTTGTGTCTGCGGTGGTACAGTTTGCGATTGAAGAATATTATGATTTGTCACGCCCCCAGGTTCAATTCAACAAAAAGAAATATTCAGGCCAGGGATTCATTTTCGGGGCCAGTTTTATCAAAATGCTGCACATCAACGGAACCCTGTTTGATGCCGCTCAGGAAATCTACACGGATATCATCCGTAAAGAAATGGCTCTGGAAGCCAAAGATGCTGAGAATAAAGAAGAAAAATCTTCGTTAGCCTTTAGAAAAACCAAGAAAAAACGGGATTTCGGTAAAAAATTATATGACGACATCATCGATTATATTTTTGCCAAGGGTTCCTTTAAATCCACCTCACTGAACCAGGAAAACCCAAACGAATTTATGCTGTTACTGGCTGATCGTCTGCGTGGAACGCGCCGCTATGTCATCCAGGACATCATGAACAAACGTGCCCTGGAACGTAAAAAACGCCTGGAAAAAGAACTCAGCGAACGCCTGGCTTCCGCTGAGGAAATGATCATGGCCAATGATCCGTTTTGCGATGGCTTGAACCTGTTCTGGAAAGAAAAACGTTATAACTACAAATTTCTTGCGGTTGAAAAAATACGCATGGCATTGCAGATTATTGGTGTGATCACCGGCGTTTTATATCTGATGGCCAGTTATCAGGGCATGTGGGGCCTGCACTGGATGGATGGAATTTTTGTCTGCTTCGGTATGTATGTTTTTTCGAAATTCGCGGCTTCCAGAAAACGGTTTAAATCGTTTTATCCGTATGATGTGAGTAAGGAACTGGAAAATTGTTCGACCAACTTTATTAACATCTTGCGGCGAATGTCCAAAGAACAACTGGATCATTTCCTGACGCGTCAGATTAAAAACAAGCGCAACGAAAAAGTGATTCAAATTATTCCCGAATTTGTGAAATATCTTTACGCCATTATGCCGGACCGGAAGAACATGATCCTGACTGTTGATGAATTGTCAGAAGTCATGGAAAACATTGAAATTGATATCGCCAAACAATTACGTGGACGTCTTTAACCTCTATTTTTCTTTCTATGGCAACAGCAATTGAAATTGGACAGTTGAATAAGTGGTATTATACCAACCGGTTACGCAGGGTTCCTATTGTGGAAAATCTTTCGCTGGAGGTGAACACCGGTGAAATTTTCGGTTTTCTCGGGGCAAACGGCGCTGGAAAGACTACCACGATCAAAATGATCATGGGGTTGAGTCGGCCCTCCAGTGGAACCATCACACTTCTGGGACTCCCGGCCCAGGAACCGTTGGCCAGAAAACAGGTTGGATTCCTGCCGGAACATCCGCAATTTCCCAGAAACCTGACGGCCTTTGAATTCATGAAACTGAGCGCATCGCTGTCAACAGGAACCTCAAGCGATCTGGATTCTCTCCTGGAAAAAGTTGGTTTGAAGGATGCCAGGCACAAGAAAATTGAAACTTTTTCCAAGGGAATGCAACAGCGGTTGGGAATTGCTCAGGCACTTATCGGAAACCCTCATCTGCTCATTTTTGATGAACCCATGTCCGGACTGGACCCCATCGGTCGGAATGATGTTTCCAATCTGATCATGGATCTGGCCCGTGAAGGACGCACAGTTTTCTTTTCCACACATATTCTCAGTGATGCGCAATTGCTCTGTGACAGAATCGCGTTTCTGAAAAAAGGAAAACTCCTCAAGGTTTATGGCAAGCATGGATTCGAGCAGGATGAACCCTCAAGAACGTTACATGTGACCGGAATTTCACAAGACTCCATTCAACGACTCAAAGAAAAATTTCCGATTGAATTTCAGCACAGTGCCGCAGACACATGGCGGATTGATGTGCCAAACAATCCGGTGTTTTGGGCCGTAATGGACATGGTCAGACAAGAGAATGGTTACCTTCTTTCAACTTCAATCAACGTCAAGGCTCTCCAGAAATACTGGGGACACTCCATGGAATAACAACTGATCGGCTGATGTCATAGGGGCGTTTCAATTATGATAAAATCAATGGTAGCTATTGCCTCCACCACCTTGCTTTCATGGATACGGGACAAAACTTTTTATGCGATTGTTCTGATCGGCGGGCTTGTTGTCTTGTGTTCGTTGTTTCTGAACGAAATGATTGTTGGTGAAAAAGTTAAAGTCATCAATGATCTGGGATTGTCGGTCACGTTGTTGTTTGGTGTGTTCATGACATTGTTCACGACCATTCCCGCAAATCAGGACAAAACGCTTTATATGGTGCTTTCCCGCCCGATTGCCCGGTATTACTGGATTTTGGGAAATTATCTGGGCAACAGCCTGATTCTGCTGATCAACACTCTCACACTGTCATTGTTGATGCTGACGCTGGTGAAAATCTCCGGATTTGACTGGAATCCTGACATGAATTGGGCACTGCTGTTGATTTATATGGAAACCCTCATCATTTTAGCGGTTTCAACCTGTTTTTCCACATTGATGACCTCTGTTACCCTGAGCCGGTTTTGTACGCTGAGTGTGTTTGTGGTGGGTCATCTGCTGGAGACAGTAAAAATTCTCATGGAAGCCAATAATAATGTTTTTCTGAAAAATCTGTTTCAGGGCATGTATTACCTCTTTCCCAATTTTGCGGCGTTTGATATTAAAACGGAAGCGGTCCATCACTTGCCGGTTGATTCCGGACACCTGTTTTATGCGGTAGCCTATGGTATCGCATATATTATTATTCTGCTGATTGTCAGTGCATGGCGCTTTTCCAGAACCGATGTATGAGTCCAGTTTTTTCCAGAACGATTTGTGTGGGTCTTGTTCTATTTTCTCTGGGAATTTTGAGGGTTAGTGTCCCTAAACTGGAAAATCGGTATTCGCTCCAGCATCGTTTTGAATCCTTTTTATATCTTCCGAAAAGCAATTTTTTCAAACCCATGACCTTGGGAAATGAAGAGCTTGCGGCGGATTTTATGTTCATTCAGGCGGCTGTCTATTTTGGTGAACATTATCGGGAATATGCCAGGGGGAATTATCAATATATCTGGTTGCGCCAGATGATGGATTTGGTGACGGATCTTGATCCTTATTATTATGATGCTTATGTTGCGGCGGGTAACCTGTTGGATGATCCAAAGGAAAGTATCGCCATGTATGAAAAAGGTATCAAATATTTCCCCAAAGACTGGAAACTGTATGAACTGGTAGGTTTCCAGTATTTTTATGAATTGAACGACAAGGAAAAAGCCGCGGAATATTATGAAAAAGCAGGACTGCTTGGGAGTCCGCCTTATGTACCAAGTCTGGCTGGGAAGTTTTATCAGGAAGCGGGGTATTATGATTCAGCGATCAGGATTCTGCTGGACGCGGCTGAAAAAACGGACCGGGATGCGGTGAAACATTCCTTTCTGGAACGGGCACACCTGCTGACTCGCATCCGTGATATTCAAGCGGTGGTGGAGATTTTCCGCAAGCGGCAGGGGCGTCTTCCCTCAAGTCTGTTCGAACTTGAATTACTTGAACCACAATTTATCCTTCCGGAGGTTCCTCGTCCCTGGAGTTTGATGCTTCACATGGACAATGGAAAAGTGATCTATTATGTCGATCAAGAAAAACTGGCACAACTTCAGCGAGAAGTTTATGAAGCTTCAGAGAAGGCACTGGAAGATCAAGAGTCATCATCAACCAAGGAATGAGTGATATGCGATATCGAATCATAGACCTGTTTTCAGAGGAATATCTCAATCAGAATGTGTGCATTCAGGGTTGGACCAGAACCCGGAGAGATTCAAAAGGATTTTCATTTTTCAATATCAATGACGGCAGTAACCAACAGGGAATTCAGGTGGTGGTTGATCATTCGCTGCCAAATTACGCCGATTTGCTGCATGCCACGACGGGGTCCTCGCTCGAAATTCGGGGCAAGCTGGTTCAGTCACAGGGCAAAGGCCAGAACCATGAAATCCAGGCCAGTCATGTGTTGATCGTGGGGCAGGCATCCGCAGAAGAGTATCCTTTGCAGAAAAAAGGACACACTCTTGAATTTTTAAGAGAAATTGCGCATTTGCGGCCAAGAACCAATACCTTCGGGTGTGTGTTCCGGATCAGGAATACCTTATCCTTTGCCATTCATCGTTTTTTTCAGGAACAGGGGTTTCTTCATGTTCATACCCCCATTGTCACAGGTTCCGATTGCGAAGGCGCCGGTGAAATGTTTCGGGTGACAACCTTGGATCTGGACCACCTGCCACGTACAGATCAAGGGGGGGTGGATTATTCCCGTGATTTTTTTGGGAAAGAAGTCAATCTGACGGTTTCTGGCCAGTTGGAAGGAGAAATTTTCGCGACGGCTTTCAGTAAAATCTACACATTTGGTCCAACGTTCCGGGCTGAAAATTCCAATACACCCAGGCATTTGGCGGAGTTCTGGATGGTGGAACCGGAAATGGCCTTTTATGATTTGCAGGACAATATAGGCCTGGCCTCAGAGTTTCTGAAATTTCTGGCAAAAACCTGTTTGGACAAGCACCAGGATGATCTGGCGTTTCTTCAGAAAATGTATGAACCCGACCTGATTTCAACACTGGAGCATGTCGCTAATTCAAAAGTGGAAAGCATTGAATACACCGAAGCGATCTCTATTCTGGAAAAATCAGGTAAAGCCTTCACTTATCCTGTGCAATGGGGTATAGATCTTCAAACAGAACATGAGCGTTATCTCAGCGAAGAACATTTCAAATCCCCGGTAGCCGTGTTCAATTACCCTAAAGCCATCAAAGCCTTTTATATGAGGCAGAATGAAGATGGCAAGACCGTCGGAGCGATGGATATCCTGTTTCCACGTATCGGAGAAATTATCGGAGGTTCCCAGCGTGAAGAACGACTGGACCTGATTCTGCAGAGAATGACGGATGCAGGATTGAAAGAACAGGATTACTGGTGGTATCTTGATCTGAGGAAATTTGGAACTGTGCCTCATTCTGGTTTTGGCCTTGGTTTTGAAAGATTTGTACAATTCGCGACGGGTATGAAAAATATTCGTGATGTGATTCCGTTTCCCAGAGTGCCTGGAAACGCATCGTTTTAATGTGGTTGATTTATCATCGATAAGGAGAATTCATGGGATCCCAACACACTGGTGTCATCCAAACCCTGTATGAATCCCGGGAGAAAAAGGGCATCAAACTTCAGTTTAATCCGGAAACAGCCGCTGAAATTGAAAGTTATATCACCGGCTTGAACGATATGGCTGAGGCTTATAAAAAAGTTCCTGAAATTGTTCAGGGGTTGAATGAACTCAAAAGTAAAGCAAATGCTTTGCTGATTTCCCATGCGTCAGAAGATGAAATCATCAGTGGCATCCGAAAGCTCACCACCGTCCAGGGACCAGACGGACAAAAAATCAATGTGTCCTCGTTTGGTAAGGGAAAAAGCCAGAAGGTGAAAGATGCCGATGAATTCAAGGAAAGAACCCTCAAACGTATTGATCAAACGATACAGAACACGGTGGCATTGATGCAGTGGAAAAGTGACCCGACACTGGGCGCGTTTCTCCAGCAGGCACGAGCCATTGATCGCGGATTATCAGGGCATGAAATGGATAAGCTGGTGAAAGAGTTGATTCGAAGTGATAGCTTTCAGGCCTATCAATCTTCCAAAGAAGCCTATATCAAGGAATGGCTCAAACCATTTCAGGCTGAACTGGGACGTCCTATTGAATCGCTCACGGAAGAAGAATTGCAAGAGGCTATGAAGAGGATGAAAGTCGTCATGAAACAACGCATGACTGAAGGCAATCTGATTGTTCATCCAAATCCTGATCAGTTCAAGGATTTCAACATGAAAAATCATGATATGATCAATGGCTACGACAAAACATTCTGGAATAACGATCTGTTGATTGATGAATTTATAGCGTTCACTCAAGGGGTGCTTTCACGGTTTACATTTTTGCTGGATAAACAATTTCTGGTGTTTCAGTTCAGACAGGAACCTTATCTGTATCTGATTGGTTTTTCTCATGAGGCTTTTGTTAATGCGGAACAACTTGAAGATGGAAATCTGCTTATTGCTCCACACATTAAAGCCATTATTCCCGGGAAGGAAAATACATACCGTGAATTGAATAAAACAGGATTCACTTCAGTTGGACTGTATATGGACATGCTTCGGGAAACGTTGAAACCATTTTTCAGCGCGTTGGCGGAAAAAATTAATTTTCCTCTGTCCAAAGAATTCAAGCAGCATTTCCGGATCTCCTAAAACTCACAAATCCGCTCAAAACGGCTTTCATGAACATCCTGATTGGCAGTAACGTCCATTGGTGGAACGCAGAAGCCGCTTATGCGGCTGTTACCGCAGAACTGCTTCAACAACATGGCCATCGTGTCTGGATTCTCACACGCCCCAATACGGCCAATGCCATTGAACTGAAAAAGAGAAATCTGTCAATTCTGACCCATATTGAATTGAACACCATTAACCCCTTCCGACTTATCCAAAGTTATTATCAGTTGAAATATTTTATTCAGGATCACGACATTGATGTGGTCAATCCCCATCGTTCAGAGGGCTTGTTTTTATATGTTCTACTGCTATGGAGGCTCAGATCATTCCGTCTGATCCGTACCAGAGGAACCACTCGACGCGTGCGTGCCAACTGGCTCAACAACAAGCTTCATCAGGAATGGATTCATGCTCATGTTGTGGCCGGACAGGTGATTGCACAAAGACTCCTGGACTCAGTGCCTGTTTCTCCTGAAAAAGTGCATGTCATTTATTATCCTTCCCGACAACCACGATTGCCTGTTTGTTCAACGCCATCCCAATATAATCATGAATTCGGGATTAGTTCTGAAGCGATTATCTTGGGAATTGTGGGGCGACTCAGTCCACTCAAGGGGCATAGCCTGCTATTTCAAGCTTTGAAATTTCTTCTAAGCCGCTATCCGAAATTGATTCTGGCAGTGATCTATAAGCACCCCGATAATCATCCACGTCTTGTTGCCTTGAAACTGGAAGCCAAAGCTTCCGGTGTCAGCGATGCGATTCGCTGGATAGGTCTCAGAGATGACATTCTTGCGCTTATGGAATGGGTCAATCTTGGTATTGTCAGTTCAATTGATTCGGAAGTCATTTGCCGGGTGGCAGTGGAATTTTTTTCGGTGGGAACTCCGGTGGTGGCATTTCCTACAGGCTGTCTGCCAGAATTGATCCAGCATGGAACAACAGGCTATCTTGCAAAAAATCATACCCCTGAAGCCTTGGCGGATGTGATTGAGGAAGCAATATCGGGTGCTGTCCCTCTGGCAACCCTGGGTCGCAATGCCAGAAATGTTGCAGAAACAAACTTGCATCCCAATATCTTTTTGAAAAAAACTCTGACTGTGTTTGAGTGAAATCAATCACACCCTCCGGGCGTAAAAAACTCCTGAAGAGGAACGCATACATTGCTATCTTTTTTCTGACTTTTGCATTCCCCAAGTTCAGTCCAGTCCAGTGCTTTCAATTCAATACCTTCTACGACTCCATATACTTTAATCGAAAAGGTTTTCTGAAGGGTCTCACCTCTCTTGATTTTACCGATTTCCTGAGTATCCACCTGATTGCATGACTCACTTTCCGTGCTCTCTGTCTGACGTGAATAAGTAATATCTTCAGTGATAAGTTCATCTGGTGCTTTATTAATACATGGTAAAATTTTAGTTTGAACTGTAACATCCAGGATATCGCATCTTTTAATCACTTCCTGTAGCTCAATAGTGTAGGTAAAAGTTTCATAAATTTCTCCCGTTCCTCCCGGATCACTTCCAATGATAGATCCCTGAATTTCAGCATCAGGGGCCACCTCGCTGTCTGAGCAGGATATCAATAGAGAAAGAAAGATAAGCCATACAATTTTTTTCAACATGAACTTCTCCAGTCATATACACTTTTTTAGTTCCAGGGAGATATGTCGATTTGAGGGACTCACCTAAAGGTGTGTTTAAAACTAGCAGACCATGTTCATTATTAAATTTCAATGCGAGACACCAGAAGAATTTAATATAGTCCTCCAGAAAAGTTTTTTCCGGTGGAATGATTCTTGCCGAAAGGAGCCATTTTGTTATAGGAATGATCTAAACCGGAATGATTTTTTTCAAATTCAAGGAGGCCCCCATGATAGACAAACAGAAGTTAGATCAACTCAGAAATCGTCGTCGACATTTAAAGAAACAGTTCAAGAAGTCTCATTCGACCCGTTTATCCCGTGAGATTCAGCGTTTGAACGCACTGATTGCTTATTATAAAGGACTGCCCTCGGAGATGGTGGCGGAATGCTATGACATCAGTGAAAGAAGCCTTCAGAATTGGATTCAAGCCTTTGAGCGCTATGGGCTTGAGGAATTGAAGGATGAGGAACGTTCGGGTCGTCCACCCAAATTGTCTGAGAACCAGCAAGCTGAATTGAAAAAAATGATGGATAGCCAAAACCAACGGATCTGGGTCGCTCGTCATGTCTATGGAGCCATCAACACGATGTGCAGCGTGGTTTATTCAGTCAAGTATCTGCCTGAATTTCTCCGCAAACTGGGCCTGAGCTTTCATAAAGCGGTTCTCAATCTGGTGAAAAAAGATTCGGAAAAAAGACGAGCCTGGATTCAGGAGAAACTGCCGGAGATTTACCAAAAAAAGATAGCGGAGGGCTGGCGCGTTTTTTATCAGGACGAAGTCGGTTTCGCGGCCGAAGGCACGCTGGGATATACGTGGGGGATCAAAGGGAAAAAGACAGAGCCACGCGCTTTCGACGTTTCCTCTGTCATCTGAAGAGAGAAATGCGGACTGACAAAATATTGCTCATTTGCGATAATGCCACCTTCCACAAGGCGCAATGGCTCACCGACTGGGTCAAACAACAACAATCCTGGCTCCAATTAGAGTTCTTGCCGCCCTATTCTCCGGACTTCAATCCGATCGAGCGTCTGTGGCGTTGGATGAAAACAGAGTTTATTCATAACCAATGCTGGAAAACCGCCAAGGATTTAAAACAATCCATGGAAAACCTCATCAGGGAAATGCAAACCGGACTCTGGAACCTCACTTCACTCATGAAGAAAGAAAACGAACGGTTCACGTCCATCGTGGAATACTACCAGGTCGCTGAATTCCAACTGTTTAACTGCGCCGATGACAGCCATTACACTCAAAAACAACTCGCTTGAGCCGCAACCTCAAGCCTTCAGAAATTGGCCGGTGAAATGAATCGCTCCTCGAATCCTTAAGCAACTCACAGGGGAGAATTGCGACTTCATTTCGGTCATAATTCAAAAATCAAAAACATCTTAAAGCATAAATTGTGCCTTTGGAACAAACTTTTCTGGGCAACTATACTAAAAGTAAAAATACGAGCATGTCGTCGAACGGATTTCTCAGAGTTCTGTTTTGTCACGTTGCCCAAAAAAACCGCCAAATTCATGAACAGCACTCATGTTTCTGAATCCTCCTGATTGATGAAATCACGGTTTTTTTTGCAGCGTTTCAGATAAACCTGAAACAATGGATCTTCAGGAAAATGTGCGGCACCCTGTTCAAAAAGTTTCGTCGCGTCCGGCATCTGCTGTTGATAGAAAAAGCTCAATCCCTGTTCGATGATGACAGCCGCCGCGATTTTTTGTTCAATCACCGTTTCAGGTTGTCCGGTCAGCACTTCATAAAGTTTGACAGGATTGTTTTTTCCCTTCACCCGTACTTCATCAATCCAGCGGAACTGGTATTTGTCTGCATGAACCATTGTGGCTAGAGTGTATTCGGAAATCAGGAATGGCGTTTTGTATAATTTGGTCAGACCTTCAACCCGTGAGGCCAGATTCACAGCGTCACTGATCACGGTTCCTTCCATGCGGGATTTTCCGCCGATCGTTCCGAGCATGGTGCGTCCTGTATTGACACCAATTCCAATCTGAATCGGGATATAGCCTGTTTTTTGTCGAAAGTGGTTGTACTCAGCCAATTGTGCCAGCATCTCAATTCCTGCCGCAACAGCGTCATCCGCCTGATGCGTGAATAACGCCATGATCGCGTCACCAATGTATTTGTCAATGAATCCCCGATTTTTTTCAATGACAGGTTCCATCTGAATCAGATACGAATTCAGAAAGCGGAAATTTTCTGACGGCGACATGGTTTCAGACATGCTGGTGAAAGAACGGATATCTGAGAAAAGAATGGAGGCGTTTTGTTCCACGCAATCCCCCAGATTCACATCAATGATGGTTTCACGGCCCAGAATATCCAGAAATTCCCGTGGAACAAACCGTTCATACGCACGATTGGTTTGGGAAAGATTCAGGTGCGCCTTGACCCGCACCATCAGTTCTTCTTTATTGAAGGGTTTAACCAGATAATCATTGGCACCGCTGTTGAGTCCCTGCACCAGATCATCTACCTGATTTTTGGCGGTCAACAAAATGATGGGCAAAATGGATGGAGCATAACGCTGACGGATTTTCTGGCAGACTTCATAGCCGCTCATGCGGGGCATCATCAGATCAAGGATGAGCAAATCCACGGGTTGAGTTTCAAGAATAGCCAGTCCCTGGATGCCATCCTGCGCTGTCAGAACTTCATAATTGTGCAGTCGGAGCTGGTTTTTCAACACCTGAATATTGACCGGCTCATCGTCAACCACCAGAACCACTTTGCCTTTCAGGTCGTTGAGCATGATTTTATGCGCACCCTCTGAAACGGGTGAGGATTCAGTTTTGCCTGTTTCAAGAAATGGCGCGCTCATTGTTGAAACAGTAGGGCTATTTTGTTGATAGCGATTGAATCCTGATTTTTCCTGATTATAGGCGGGATTCACTTCATCCGCAACACGCAGGGTGAACGAGAAAACAGATCCTTTTCCGGGGGTGCTTTGCATGCCAAGAACTCCATCATGGAGTTCGACAAGCTGTTTTGATATGGTGAGTCCGAGGCCTGTTCCTCCATAAAGTCTGGCAGTGGAACCATCGCCCTGTTCAAAAGCCTCAAAAATGGTTTGTTGCTTGTCTTCCGGAATCCCGATGCCGGTATCCGTGATTGAAATCCGGAGGAACTGCTCTTCACGGGCCGCACTGATCCTGACAGAACCTTTTTCGGTAAATTTGATAGCATTGCCCAGTAAATTATACATGATCTGCTGAAACCGGTTTTCATCGGCCAGAACCAGGGGCAATTGCGCTGGAATTTCATTGATCAGATCCAGATCTTTAGAACCGATCATGGGTTTGCAAAAGGCGAGGACCACCTCAGTGGTACTGTGGATGTCAAGAGGTCTGAGTTGCAGAATCAATTCATGATTTTTCAGACGAGAGAAATCCAGAATATCATTCACCAGATTGGATAAGCGCCTGCCGCTTTGCACAATCATGCCCAGATTTTCAGCCTGAGTGGAACTGACATCTCCCGCGGCGCCATCCAATAGCGAATCGGCAATACCAATGATTCCGTTGATCGGCGTTCTCAATTCATGGGAGGTGTTTGCCAGAAATTCATCTTTGAGACGATCAAGCTGGAGCTGTTTTTCATACAGGGCATTGAGGCGTTTCCGCTCTTTTTCACTGCGATACAAAAATATTTTTACAATAATAGTGACCAGCAATGCCGCACCGATGATTTCCAGCAGAATGAACCACCATGTCAGCCAGAAAGGCGGAAGGATCCTGAAAGTCCAGACAATCGGCTCACTGCTTTTACCATCTTCAGCCAGGGCCTGTAGATGAAAGGTCCAGTCTCCAGGCGGGATATTGGTATAAACCGCTTGATAGAGTTCAGAGGGTTCATGCCAGTCCTCATCCATACCTTCCAGGTAATAACGGAATTTCACCTGATTCGGCATATACATGTAGGGTGCGTTGAAATGAAATTCGAGATCATTGCTGGACCATGGAAGCGGTTCTTTCACCTGCTCGGGATGGACATTCCGGTTGCCGATGGTGATTTCATATAAATCGATTTTCGGAGTCACATTTTTGTCTTTGGTGATTCCTTGTTCTATCCGGCTGACCCCATCATAAGTCCCGAAAAATACATGCGGGGGATGAGTCATACGGCTGTGTCCCCACACGGAATTGCTGGCCAGCCCCCGTTCCTTATTCAGAAACAGATCTATTTTTTCCAGATTATTGACACGGAACACCCCTGTTGTGGTTCCAACCCACAGCGTATCGCCCTGTTCCACCAGGGAGTAAATGGTTTTATCCTTGAGGATGGGCAAGGTTTCCATTTTGGTGCCATCCCAGCGGGTGATGCCACGTTGGGTCGCGATGAGTATTCCACCATTTGCGGATTGAACCAGGTCCCAGATGCTGTTGTCTGAAAGCCCGTCTTTTGTGGAAAAATGAGTCCATGTTTCATGAAACAAGTGTGATAAACCGTTTTCTGTACCCACCCAGATTCCGCCCTTCTGATCTTCCAGCAAGGCCCAGATGGCGTTGCTGGCCAGTCCGTTTTTGGTGTTGAGAACATTATCCAACTGATCCCCATTCAGTCGGTAAACCCCTTTTTCAGTGGTTCCCAGCCAGTATTGCTGTTGCCTGTCCCTGATAATGGATACAAACCGTTGGTCCTCTTCCCACAACCCCAGAGATTCTCCCTGGAGTGAAAAGGATTTAAATCCGCTGTAGGTGGAGGCGGAGAGTTTATCTGATTCCAAAATAAAGCCTTCTGTGGTGTCTGAAGGGATACTGAGTCTGGTATGATAATCCCCTGAAATGTGATGCACTCCATCACAGCTCATCCAGAATCCATCCTTGTCCAGCGCTTGCTCAAGGCCATAGACAATACCGGAACAGGGGCCATGAAAGTTGACAATCCGTTCATCCACCAGCATCGCTAACCGGCCTTCCAGCGTCAGCCAGACGTTTCCTTCACGGTCCTCAAAAACACGGTAGATGGGAAAACCACCAAACAGGGATTTGGGATACACCCGGTCTTCTACACCGGGCGCAATGGATTTCCGCCAGATAGAATCTTCGGTGTTGATCCACAGTACTCCGCGACTGCTGACAAACAAATTGGAGATTTCTTCGTCTACAGGAATGTCGGCAATTTTTGAGAATTGATCGTTAAGCTGGAAGACACTGTGTTTGTCGATGAGGAAAAAAGATTGATGGGCCGCATCATATTTGATGCCTTCCACATGAGTGGTTACCAGAGGCGATAGCTCAAATTTCCGGGTTTGCGGAGTCCATTCCTGAAGGCCATTTTCTGTTGCGACCACCACTTTTCCGGAATCATCCACAGCGATGGATTGTGAAAATGAGTTAACAATGCCCTCCATGGGGAATTCCTGGAACTGGTCATGTTGAAACCGTCCCACGGCCTGGTCTGTGACAACCCAGATGGCACCGGCGGCATCCGGTAAAATCTGCCAGATTTCGCCATGAAGTTTATCACTCAGCACATGATTTTCAAATTGGCCATCCTGCAGGCGGGCAATGCCGTCAGGGTAGGCAATCCAGATATCGCCGTGTGAATCCTGAACCACAGAATAAATGATATCTTTGAGGAGATTGGAGTTGTTGCGGGTAAAGTTATGAAAACGTTTGCCGTCAAATCGGCTCAAACCACCATAGGTTCCGATCCAGAGATAGCCTTTTTCATCCTGAAAAATGCCATTCACATCATTCTGTACCAGTCCTTCATCCGCAGTATAAACGCGAAGGGGAAACTGCTGTCCATAGGCCTGGAAGCCCAAGAGCAGAAACAACAGAACCCCGCAAAACAGTTTCGTCAGTCTTTTGAAAAGATACCCGGAATGGTACATGTTTGTATCTCAACGGGAAATCATGCGCACAGCGATATCACCGGCATCTTTTTCAAGAACGGTTGAAACAGGATTCATCCCTTCCTGCACATTCGTTTCAAAAGACTGATTTTTCCCAGCAGACAGAACCCATACAGAAATCTGGGGAGTCCAGCGCACAAAGCCCTGCACATAGGCCCGATATTTCCCACCCCATGGGTCTACAGGATCTCTCAATAGATAAGGGCCAGCCCAACCTTGTTCTCCGGTCATGGGTGGAACGGCATAAAGTGCGGCGCCCGCGTTATTTCGATTGAAGGTGAGGTGGCGGGTGAAATTTTCTATTTTGGCAGCGCCCACATTCCATGAGTTGGTGGAGTCTCCCGGTGCGATTCCACCCTCACTTTGCAAAACTTCAATACCGGTGTTTACGCCGGCATCCGTTCTGGTTGGAAATAGTGGCGAGTTGTCCTCATTAAAGTTACGGATAGCCTGAACAATGGCATTCACATCACTGCGTGCGGCCACAACCTTGGCTTTATCGAGTTGTTCCATAGCGACAGGCGCGAGTGTCGCGCCAATGATACTCATGATGCCAATACCAATGACCATTTCCATGAGGGTCACGCCTGCTGGTTTGCCTCTGCCTCTAAAAACGTTGCTGTATCTCATATTCCCCTTTTGATGTTTAATTTTGTTTGACGCGAATCACTGGGGCAATTCCCGAATTGCCCCTACCATTTTTTATGGTTGATTTTGATTGATGCGAATTCAGGGCAATTCCCGAATTGCCCCTACCATTTTTTATGGTTGATTTTGATTGATGCGAATTCAGGGCAATTCCCGAATTGCCCCTACCATTTTTTATGGTTGATTTTGATTGATGTGAATTCAGGGCAATTCCCGAATTGCTCCTACCATTTATCACTAATTTCAACGAGTTGAGCGTCAATCCAGATTTTCATGCCGCTAACACAGGATGGTTCAAACGCTGCGACGCAAAATAGAGACAAGCTTTCAAATCGTCAGCATCCAAATCAGGCATTTCCTGGAGAATTTGTTCAGTACTTAACCCCGCGGCAAAAAGATCAAGAATATCACTGACTCGAATCCTCATACCCCGAATGCAAGGACGTCCACCACACTGTTCAGAATTTGTAGTAATTCTTTGCATTAACTCCATTTTCTCTCTCTACAAATGAACTTTATGATAAATATCCGCAATCCGGCCAGTGAACTGGATTGCCGGAAGCTGAAATTCGTTGCTGTCCCAGGTCGTCAATAACCAGGAATTGAGTTGGTCCGGTACTTTCTGAAAAACTTCAAGCAACCGTTGGTATTGATCCACCAGAATATAATTTTCCAGCGAATGGACATGTTTATAAAACTGAAATTTATCAGTGCGATCATACAACGCGGTTGATTTTGAAAGAACTTCCACAATCACTTTGGGCTGTTCCATGAAAGTTCTGTTGTTCTGGTCATTGACATGACAGGTTACAGACACATCAGGATAAAGTATTTTTTCAAATGATCGGGTCTTGATGTGTAATTTCATATTGGAATCATGCACCAGACATGGACTCTCATGCAGAAAAACATTCAGCATGGTGCTGATATTCACACAAATTCGCGAATGATTGGCGGTTTCACCCGCCATGGCAAACAGTTCACCATCATGGTATTCGTGCCGAACTGCGGAGCGTTCCTCAAACTTTTGATATTCATCCAGCGTGTAGTGTTTTTTTAGAGGTCCGGCTCGCATGTTTCCGTTACTTGCATCCGCCATCAAGGTTACGATACACAATAACGCCGATGTCATCCGCCTGAACGGCCGTATGTGTGATGTCCGTCGCATAAGTGCCGTCACGACCTGCGGAAAACGCCCAGACAACACGGCTTACCGCCACATTCGGACAAAACGCTTTGGTCAGCACTTTGTAGGTATTGCCCCAGGGATCCACCATGGTGTTTGACATATATGGCCCTCTCCAGTTGCGATAACGGGTGCTTTCATTCTCAATGAGATGAAACTGGATGTTCTGAAAGGTGGTTCCAGTTTTCTGGGTACCGTCAATGGTTCTCAGTTCCATGATCACATTTCCGGTATTCTGATACGACACGGCTCCCGGAATATAGGGATACCAGCCAGTATCCTGATAAAAAGAGGTCAGGGAACTGTTGAGTCCCTGCAATTCACCCTGCGCCCGTGCATTCTGGGCTTCCTCAATATTTTTTCCGGCCAATGGAACCAGTGCCGCGGATAATAACCCCATGATTCCCAGAACAGTGAGTATTTCCACCATGGAAAACCCTGTTCGTTTGTGCTTTTTTTCAAAAATTGTCGGTTTCATAATCTTCCCCTTTTATGACATTTTTTGTATTTTCCAATGTGCCGGGCGACCAGCGGGTCGCCCCTACATCTTCCTTTTATGACATTTTTTGTATTTTCCAATGTGCCGGGCGACCAGCGGGTCGCCCCTACATCTTCCTTTTATGACATTTTTTGTATTTTCCAATGTGCCGGGCGACCAGCGGGTCGCCCCTACGGTTCCGTTGAATGATGGCGGGTTGAACCAACGCCTTAATCGCATTTGGTTCGAAAACTTATAACCCCGATGTCTTCATCACTTCCATCCACAAAATGGAGCGTACTATCCGCCGGAGAGGTATCAATATCCCCATCTTTACCGGCTGATAAAACCCAGGCATAAACAGGGGTTCCGGAGGCAATTGCAAAAGATGCGCATCCCGCGCCATGGATACCAGTCGTATAAATAATATAACTGTGTCCCCATGGATCGGTCCGGTCTTCACTCAGATAGGGGCCACGCCAGTTCTGATAACTGGCTCCCGGATCATTATACAGATAATTTGCCATTGAAACGCCAACAGCCGCTGATGCGGCGACGCCCTTGTATGTGGGACGTCTGTCGATTGTGGAGGAGTGCATATAATTTTTTGTGGTCTCTTTTTCACCGGGATAAAAGGTCACATTGGCATGGAATGATTCAATGGCACGAAATATCGCCCGTGTATCTTCCCTGGCAGTGGCAACCCTGCCTTTTTCAATGTTTTGAACAACCAGCCCCACACCTGTTGCGCTCATCACCCCGACAACGCCCAATGCGATCATGATTTCCACCATGGAAAAACCTTGATGCTCCCCTGTTCTGCGATGTGTCATAAAGACTCCTAAAAAATTCGGGACCCCTGCGTCGCATAAGGCGCATATTCCCCTAAACGCTGTTTAAGAATTTTGGTACTGTCATGCAATCCGCCTTCACGGTTTCTCCCCAGCCACACCTGATGAAACATCCCCAGAATTTCCCGCATATCCTGATAAAGAAAGTTTTTCTGCAGGCTGTCTGATTCGTTCTGTAGCACATACAAGGCCCTCTGGCAACCATGAAGTGCCATCCTCAACGCACAGGTCAATTCCTGCTGAATCAGTGTTTTGTCTTTCCGGTTCATGCGTGTCTGTGTGATTTGATGAAGATACGATTCCAGATACTGAATAGTGGACTGAATGTGTTCCCTGGTGGTTTTTTGAAACACACCATGCTTCGAATCACGGAACAACCACTGGAATATGGCACTGTTGTTGGCCAGAATATGCCCTGTGTGGAGATAGGCATTGCCGAGGTCATGGCAGATTTGTCCCATGCGGCCTTCTTTGTCATAAAAGGCATGCAGATCCAGCGCCTGGCAAATATCAACAGCTTCATTGGACTCGAAATGCCATGAAAGCGCGGCACCCATCAGGTATCCCGCATAACTGACAGGCAAGGGTTGCCAGTGCCCCCGATCGCCCCAGTCCGTGATCAGTACGCCGTTCGCTCCGTGCTTCAAGCCATTTCGCACCGCGTTTTTCAGGTTTTCCATGCAGTTTTGTGTTCTACCGAGAATACTGTTCCAACTGGAGGTTCCAGGGCAAACATAAAAGGGAATACCGCTTTCATTGAATTTCTGGCCATGTTCCGCAAAGGGATGATCGGCTTCATAGCCCCATTCCAGCACAATCACATCTTTGGGAAGTTCTGCGACCAGTTCCGGATACTCCAGAATGATATCGCCCCAAAACATCATGGTTCGCCCCATACTGGTGATTTTCTGATGAATCGCCTGCAGGAATTCCAGATAAACCCGTCCTTTTCCCCGTTGTTCGCAGGCGGTTTTGCTGCGTCCCTGACCGAGATCAAACGTTTCATCACAACCCACATTGAACAGGGAACTGGTAAAATGCGGAAGAAGTTCCCCATACAATTCCGCCAGAAAATCCATGCTGGCGGGATCTTCCGGACATAAACTGAAAGGTGCCGGATTGAATTCCCCCCAGGGCCATTGAAAGCCCTCAGGACATTCGGCAAGGTGTCTGTATTCGGGTAGTTCCAGCCAGCGATGCAAATGCCCGAAGGAATTCTGGCAGGGGACCAGTTCCACAAAATGCTCCCGGCAGAACTGATCCAGTTTCAGGATATCTTCCCCGGTGTATGGACTGGCCTGACACCAGACCCTGCGATGTCCGGAATAGGCAAAAACATGTTCAAAATAAAGTTGAAGCTGGTTGATTTTCCACTCAGCAAGTTGTTCCACCAGTTCAAAAAGTGTGGACAGCGAGGGAACTTTGTCCCGTGTCACATCGAGCATCACTCCACGAACAGGAAAATCTGGAAAATCCTCAATTTCAAGACAGGGAAGCTGATGTTCAAACTGACGAAGAAGTTGACGCAGAGTCATGATGCCATAAAAAATTCCCCGGGCGGTTGGTGCTTCAAGAAAGACTTCATGGCTCCGGATTCTTAAGTGATAAGATTCGGAGGGTCTGAAAATATTGGTCTTGCGAAGACGAAACAGGAACGGGGCATGGTGGGGAATGGCGGCGCATAAAGGCCAATACTGCCCCTGGAAATGTTCCAGATCCTTCTGGAGCAGTTGCGCGCTGTACAACATTTCCGGTGAAGCGTCATGAATCACAATCTGCCCTGAGGACAAACAGGCATGCCCCTCTCGCATCACGAGACGACGCGGATGTGGGGTCAGCAACATATCAACCAACCTCACGGGTCACCAGACCTCGCCTGGATTTTTCGATAAATTCCACAAACCGCCTCAGGACAGGGCCATCCGGGACTTTATTCTGGACTTCTCTCCTGGCAATAACGGGTGCCAGATTGGACTGGAAGAAGATGTTATAAATCTGCTGAGCCTGCTGGATCTCCTCGGAGGTAAAACCATTCCGTTGTAAGCCCACCAGGTTGATGCCATAGAGTGAAGCACGGTGTCCTGTCGCCAGCATATAAGGCGCAAGATCCTGATAGACACCGCTCATGCCTCCGGCCATGGCGTAATCGCCCACACGGGTGTATTGATGAAAACAGGCAAAACCACCTGTGACCACATAAGAGCCAAATTCGACGTGTCCGGCGAGGTTGGTAGAATTGGACAACGCGCAATAATCGCCAATTTTTGTATCGTGAGCCAGATGAGCATACACCATGATCAGATTGTAATTGCCAATGATCGTATGTCCTGAACCATCAACGGTCCCGCTTTGAATGGAGACGTATTCCCGAAGCTGGTTGTGATTTCCGATCTCCACGTAGGTTGGCTTAGTGCTGCCGCGTTTGGCTTGGGGTGGAAAACCGATCGTTGTGTAAGAACCGATCAGGTTGCCTTCACCCATAGTGGTGAAGCCTTTGATCATGACGTTGCTCTCAAGCACTGATCCGTTGCCGATACGGACCTGGCCCTCCATCAAATCAATTTTACCTTCCTGAAAATCAAGGATACGGCACGGATCACCAATCACACTGTAAGCGCCGATTTCCACCTTTTCACCAAGGGTTGTATTTCCATTCAGGGTCACATTGTGATGAATGAAACAACCATCACCAATCTGAACACGAGGTCCAATCATGGCATAGGGACCAATTTCAACATTTTTTCCGATAATCGCATCAGGACTGATCGTCGCTGTTGGATGAATCTGACTCATAGAAACTCCTTGAGGATGATAAAACAGTATCTTTGATAATTAACTCAGTTGATCACGAAGGAAATGACTCTTGCCGAAAAGATGAACTTTTATGGAACCTGGATGTCCTCCCATTCGAGGGGTTCCATCTGAAGTTCCGCAATCTGATGTTTCAGCGTCATACATCGGGAATGTTCCTGTCCAAGATTTTTTTCCAGAATCTGAACGACAATCGAATAATATTCAACAGCCTTTTCATGGGATCCATGCTGAACATGCCAGGCAGCAAGATTTTCAAGATGGGACGCATATTGAGGGTGATCGGGGCCAAGTCGTTTACGATCAATTTCCAACGCCTGCTGATACAACTCCAGCGATTTTCCTGAATTGTCCAGCACTTCATAGAGTGATGCCATATTGTTCAGATGAATGGCATAGTTGGGATGGTCTTCGCCCAAAGATTTTCGATCGAGAGACAAGGCCTGCTCAAACAGCGCCAGAGCCTCCTGAGGTTCGCCCATTGCCGTATGCAGCATGGCCAGATTGTTGAGATAACAGGCAATATCAGGATGTGTGGTTCCCAGAGCATTGCAGGCGATCACAAAGGCTTTCTGTGCCAGAGGCAGCGCTTCCTCGTAATTTTCCATGGATTCATACAGTGTTGCCATATTGCTCAGATGGACCGCGTAGGTTGGATGGGTATCCCCGATGGTCTGTTCATCAATAGCCAGCGTTTGTTCATACAAAACATGAGCTTCCTCATAACAACCAATGGATTCATACAGATTTCCCAGATTGTTCAGGCACACCGCGTAATTTGGATGCGTTTCTCCATATCTGGCCGCAATCTCCAGGGCATGCTCATACATGACCAGGGCTTCCTGATAATTTCCGGTTGCTTCATAGGCATTGGCCAGATTGTTCATATGCGCCGAGTAATGCGGATGATCCGGATCCAGAGTCCAGCGGTCAATTTCCAGAACGCGTTCATAGAGGACAATCGCCCGTTGAAGTTCGCCAAGCTCCCGAAATAAATTGGCCTTGTGCGTGAGTGCTTCCGCATAGGGCTGATTTTGCTGGCCTTCGGCGCTGTCGATTGTTTCAATGATTTTATTATAGAGATCCATGGCCTGATCATAATCTCCCAGAGACTCATGAACCTCCGCGAGGTTTTGCAGATGCATGATGAAATAGGGGCTGTCCGCCTCAAGTGTTTGGCCTTCTGCGGTTCGAATCTGCTGATACAGGGGTTCTGCCTGAGCATGATGGCCATGGCTGTCATGGAGAAATGCCAGATGCGCCAGATGCAGGGTGTATTGTGGATGCAGGTTTCCCAACGCCTGTTCATCAATCATCAAGGCTCGCTCAAAATAGTTTCGGGCTTCCGTATAGTCCCCCATTCCCTGATAGAGCAGTCCCAGTTTATCCAGAATGACCGAGACTTCAGGATGGTGATTGCCCATCTGATGGCTGATTTCCTCCAGAACCTGCTGATAAAGCTGAAGTGCGTCCTGATACAATCCACGAGTTTCGCAGGTTCGTGCCTGATCGAGTCGTTCCTGATTTTTAGGGGTCATGTTCCTCCTGTTATGAGACAATAATTTTAGATAATCTATGCCCAAATCATTCTGTTAACGCAAGAAAATACTGTTTGCGTGCGCCAACTTTCATTCCCGTGAATCCTCAGAAACTCCGTTCAGCAAGATATTGTTGATAAAGGCAACGTGCTGATTCAGGCACAGAATCTATCAGTGTCTGCTCACGGATATCGGTTGCGGAAATATCTGGAACCACCGTATCCAGGAACTGAACCAGACAATGTTGATTGGTCTTGAAGGTCTTGTCCTCTGGATTCCATTCACCCTCAGGCCAATGGCTTCTAAAATAATTCATGGTTTCTGTCTGTTCTATGTCCGTTGGCTTCAAAGCAAACCCGGTTCTGGGAAAAACCAGGAGGGATGCCATATCCATAATTTGTCGTGCCCGATACCATTTATAAAAAGAAAGGAATGCATCCATGCCCAGTATGAGGTACCATGAATCATTTGGTGTATGTTGGCATAATTCCTGAAGGGTATTCCAGGTATAACTGGCACCTGGTTGTTGGATTTCCAGACTGGAAACAGTCACCTGAGTCCACCCGTCAAAGGCCGCTTGAGTCATTTTCAGGCGGAGAGCATCTGGCAGAAGCAAGGATTTGTCTTTGAACGGAGAGCACCCTGCCGGCATCACATACACATACTCAACCCAATTTTCCAAAAGATACCGGACAATTTCCACATGTCCCTGATGGATCGGATTGAAACTTCCGCCAAACAAGGCATACCGGCGGGAGACACTAATTTTTTCAGATTTGACTGGCGGAAAAGTATGCGAAAACGAATTCATGCAAATTTAACACGAGTGAAAGTGATCCTGTCTGGCCTTATCTGGTTCTGCTGTACAGCACAGATTGGCTCCAAACGGGTGGAACCGGGCGTGACACTGGACGCGTTCAAGTTTGACAGTGGTGTACCCATTGCGATTCCTCCCAGTTTTTTTGTATTTCTGATTTTTGTGATCGCGGGAATCATTGCCTTGTTTGTGCTGGTGAATCGTCTGACCAAACAACGCTATGAACAGAAAATTGATAAAATCACTGATGACAAAGCCAACCTGAGACTTGAGGTCACACTCAATACCAGACGGATTGAAGAAAATGCCCAGTCATTTATCAATGAAATTGCCCAGAAGGTTCTTGGCGCAAGTGAATCCAAAGATATTTTGCCGCTGGTCGAGTCCAATGAATTCTTTGAAAAAACTGTGGCCGAATTCAAGGGGTTGGAACCGACTCCGGAGATTCTCAAAAAAATATTTTTATTGCGTCAGGAACTTGGTTTTGAATTTTCCAATAAAGCTGTACCGTTTATCTGCACTCAGATGCTTTCCACCGCGGCCAAACTGGAATGCCATCTTCCGCATCCCTCCAGACAGGTGATTTTCATGACACCAATCCTGGATATCAATGAATCCCGGTTTATGATCAAACCACCCACCGTCAAAGGACAGCCTGCCAATCTTAAAAAGTTCAAACAATTGCATTTCAGAATCCGGAGAGACGGGGATGCTGAATATGAATTAATCGCTCCGGTTATCAATCAGGTTGGCGGCAAGATCAATGCGGTTGTGATGGGGCACACCACCCGCATTAAAAAGATGTTTATCCGTGAATCAGAACGGATTCCTACGAATATTGCGGCGACTTTCTATCTTTTCACTGAAACCCCCGGAGAAACGCAGGATCTGGAACATTTCGAAAATCCGGAGGTGTCGTTTGAAGCGATGATCAGGGATATGAGTCTGGGAGGATTGAAACTGGATGCCAAGACCATTCCTGAAAGCCTGCGGAATGATGATTTGCTGGTGTTTCATTTAAAAGGGGCAAATCTGAGAGAAGGCATCATGGTTCGTGTGATCAGTGTGGGAACCAATGAGCAGGAAGGCTATACCCTGCATCTTCAGTACAATCAGATGCGTGATTTGACCCGGATGAAAGTCAACAAATTTTTATACCGCATGAAAAAACAGAACGCGCTCAGACAACAACGGCGCACTCAGCAGAAACAACCTGTTGCGCCATCCCCGTCACCAAACCTTTCCACACCACCATTGCCACCATCCTCATTTGATTCAATGATGCCTTCCGCGTTTGCTCAAACAAAACCGTCTGAGCAGGCAACAGCGACAGAAACAGCCTCCGACCGTTTTAAGCGTACACTCAAACTACAGACTGACGCTTCAAACAGCGCAAAGGCCTCCGCTCCCCGCAAGGAAGGGGGCCAGGTCCCTAAAAAAGACAAACCGGTCACTCGTGATGAACGAAACGCTCTCCTGGGACCTTGAGTTGAAGTCTGGTTCAGGCGTATTCAACGTTCTGAAATCGGGCACGCAACTGTAGTACCTGATCTTTAACCTGCTTGCCGGTCAACACACCCTTGATCAGTGTTGCCACTTCACCCATTTCATTTTCTTTCAGGCCGAAGCGTGTCAATTCCTGAACACCGATCCTCAGTCCGGATGGATTTCGGGGGTCCTGATCTCCGGGAAGCATGTTATAATTCACAATAATGTTATTGTCCGCCAGTTTTTGCGCAATCTCGATCGCCGCACCATATTTGGTCACATTGAGCGCGATCTGATGACTTTGTGTGAAGCCAAATTCTTTTGCTTCCACATGCACCCCTTCCAGATCCAGTGCCGCACCGAGAGCCTTTGCGTTTTTAACAATCTGTGAGGCATAGGCTTTTCCATGCTGTTTCATTTCACGGATCGTTACCAGCAGGCCCGGAAGCGTATGCAGATGGTGGTTACTGGAAGAACCGGGCATGATGCCTCGATCAATGTTTGTCCACCATTTGAGTTCCTGCTCGGTATACAAATTCCCCAGAATCACCCCACGCTGAGGCCCGGGGAAGGTTTTGTGGGTACTCGCTGTCACAAAATGAGCGCCTTCCTTGAAGGGATTCTGGAATTGTCCACCGATAATCAAACCCAGAACATGAGCCGCATCATAGAGAACAGGAATGTTTTTAGTCCTGCAAACTTCCGCAATCTGAGCCACAGGTTCAGGAAACAGAAACAGACTTTTGCCCAGAATGACCAGATCCGGAGAAGTCTTGTCAATCAACACCATGCTTTTTTCAGCGTCAATGTGATAGCCATCAGGCGTTGTTGGCCAGAAATGCAGATTGACTGAGTTTTCCTTGCCGGTTGCCAGCACCTGTCCACGAACCTGGATTCTGCGCCCGAACACACCGATGGGGTTGTGACTGATGTGCCCGCCGGCATCAATGGAATTGGCAATCACGGTATCACCTCCCCGCAACATGGCCAGTGCGACCGCGGTATTGGCCTGGTTGCCACTGATGGGGCGGACATCCGCCTGTTTGCAACCTGCCAGTTCAATAAATTCACGGGTAGCCATGCTTTCTACCTGATCAATATACAATGTCCCCTCATAATAACGATTTCTGGCATCAACTGTGTTCGGATGCCCTTCGGCATAGCGTCCCATGAAATCGTTGCATTCAATTTGACGGACTGCTGGAGACTGCATGTTTTCGCTTGCGATCATGTTCAGGGTTTCTTTTCCCCTCCATTGATTTTGTTTGTCGACAATCTCCAGAACATCATTAATATCCACAGGCATAGTGACTCCGTTTAAGGTATCAGAATTCAGCGGAGAAGGATCTCTCCGTTTTGAGAAAGTTCAGGTTTTACCCTCTTCAGGTATCACCAGAGAGGGGCAGTTTTTTCACAAGATGAAATAAAACACAAGTAACAGCACTGTTTAAAAATCAGCGACATTGAGGGGGGGATCCTGTTTTCGGCCACAAATTGTAGGGGCAAACCTGTGTGTTCGCTCTGGAAGGCAAAAAAAAATACACAAACGGGTGAGAATCTGTTAGAAAACCATGAATGTCATGGTGTGACAACTATGAACTTCTTATAGTCCGGGATTATCCGGTCTGTTATTTGCCAGAATCTTGTTTTCTTTCAAACGCAGGAGAAAATGATGAAACACTTTAATATGTTGCTGTCAGGTTTATTGCTATGGCTGTGTACCGGATTTACCGTTTTTGGAGCCTCGGCGCCCGGGTTTTTCATCAGTAATCTGGATGGAACCCAGTTTATTTCAAGAAAACAGACAGCGCCCTATGTGATCAGTTTTTTCTTTGTGGGATGTGTGCCCTGCATAAAAGAAATTCCTGTGCTTTATGCAAAACTGAGCCAGGATTTTCCTGATGTTCCGCTGTTATTCATTGATCCTATGAAAGATGATTCACCTGAAAGCATCAGGAGTTTTGCCGATAAACTCGGGGTGCCTCAGGAGTTGTTCTATCATGATTCACAGGGCAATCTGGCCCGCAAGTTTTTTACTGGAGAATTCAGGTTTCCCACGCTCTATGGCATCAAACAAAAACAAGTTTTATTTGAATATCCGGGCCTTGAGGAAAAAACCATGAAAGAAATTGAGGATGCTCTCACGCAGAATATGAAGTAAATGGGGACACTTCTTACAAAATTTGGGTTTAAATTTTTTGTTTACAAAAATGATCATGAACCCAAGCATGTCCATGTTATGATTGGCGATGATGAATTTGCTAAAATTGAGATTCGATCAATCAAAGTGATTTATTCTTACCTCAAAGCAAATGATTTGAAACGTGCTAAAAAAATTATCAAAGAGAACCAGAATTTACTTGAAAGGGCGTGGGATGCATTCTTTAGTCAAAGGGAAGACAGTAAAGATTAATGATGATTACCTTCATGTGGAACTGGAAGATGGGAGAATTATTTCTACTCCGATTGAATGGTACCCGGAATTAGTATCCGCAACGATTGCTCAGCGTCTCAATTATAAATTTATATGCAAACAATCAGGATTAGAGTGGCCTGATCTGGATTTTCATTTAAGTATTGGGCATATGTTGATTGAACACATAAATCAGGATGTTGCTTGATGATCAGTGCTAGATGTTCACTTGTACGAAAGTTGTCAAAACGGTTTTTTTCCTATGAACCGGAGATATCATGACACCAAAACGTCAAAAACTGGTGAGTGATTATTATTCCAACAAAATCCCGGGAGTGGAACTGCTGATGGATAACGTCTGGGATCCTCACAACATTGCGGCCGTCTTCCGAACCGCCGATGGTTTGGGAATCAAAACCGTCAACATGTATTACACTTACAATCGTCCCGGTGTTTCCAGATTTGAAGAATCAAAAAAGCTGGGACGTAAATCCAGCGCCAGTGCCCGCAAATGGATTCATTATCAGGATGTGCTGGATATCAAAGCTTTTGCTGACGAGAAAAAACGGGAAGGCTTTGTCCTGGTAGGCAGTCATTTGACACCGAATGCCACCAAGCTGACAGATTTCAAATTTCCTGAAAAATGTGTGATCGCGTTTGGCTCGGAAAGTCTGGGAATGTCTCCAGAAGTTCAGGCTGTTTGTGACCAGATGGTTTATATCCCCATGGTCGGAATGGTCGAAAGTTATAACATTTCAGTGGCGGCGGGAATCATGATGTATGAACTGTACCTTCAGCGAGGGCAACATCTCATGGATTCCAGCGCCTATACAGACCGGGAACCAAACCGGAATGCCGATCCAAAATTGCTCAATACTCCCCATGCTACCTGATTTTTCACGAAGTCTTTCGCGTATTCTACACGCCCCCTGGTGGATGCTGGCGATTGTTGCCGGAGTTCTGACAGGTCTTGCCGTTCCCGGGTATCATTTGCAGTTATTGGGACTCATTTCACTGCTTCCTCTGCTGGTGTTGCTGGATCAGGATCATGAACACTCCTGGAAAAAAAGGTGGCTTCGCTCAGTAATGGCATGCTGGATCGTGGGCACGCTGGTTTCCTTGGTCGGGTGTCCCTGGATCATTCACAGTTCCAGTGTATTCGGTCATCTCCCGATCCCTCTGGCCCTGCTGGTTGGTGCTGGTTATGGACTCGAAATCACCCTCATTCTCTGGCTGGAACTGGCGCTTCCCGTTCTGTTGATTCGCAAAAAAGGGACCTCAGAATTATTGCTTCGGCTGTTCTGGTTTTTGATGCTGGAACCCGCACACCCCGGCTTGTTCCACTGGAGTTATGGCGGCTTAACCTTTGACGGAATTCCATGGATCAGCCAACTTGCGGATTTGATCGGCGCGCCCGGGCTTGGTTTGTATGTCATGGGAGGGCATTTATGGTTGATCGGATGGTTTCGCCAAGCGCAGTCCCCCACAAAATTGTATCCGTTAAAGCAGGCCTTCGGAATTTTACTGGTGCTATGGTTTGGCGGATTGACCTATGGCGTCCTCAGGGAACAGCAACTTGCGTCGATTTTTCCTGAATCAGGAAAATCAGTGCGGATGATCTCCCTTCAGCCTAATTTCACACTTCAGCAATTGGCATCCAATCCGGCGCTGGCCTATTCAACGCGCAACAGGAATCTCAGTGATTTGTTCAGTGATTCCATCAGGGCCCTCGATTCTCTTGATGAACGGCGATCCGAGGTGCCGGTACTGCTGGTCTGGCCTGAATCGACATATCCGGCGGCGTTTCTTAAAAATGAATCCATGCGTGACAAGGTTGAGCAATTTGCGAGACTGCACCATGTATTCATTCTCTTGACGTCTGTGGATTGGGAACAGGATGAAACGGATCAACTGCGCTTCTGGGGTTCCGCGTTTCTGATCAATCCGGATGGAACATTGAACGGGCGGTACGATAAAATATTTCTGATCCCGTTCGGAGAGTATCTGCCCCTGGCGGACTGGTTTCCATTTTATGCCCGTTGGCTCAGGGAAAATGTGGAAAACATGTCTGAATTTGAGGCGGGGCATGAACCCAAAGTGTTTGAATTGTCAGAATCCATGCGAATTTCCGCACCGATCTGTTTTGATGTGTTTTTCCCCGAGATTCTGAGGGACATGGTACGCAACGGCGCTGACGGTGCCGTTGTTTTGAGCAATCTCGCCTGGTTTGGCAAAACCAACGCATCCCGGTTGATGGAAATGGCAGTCCGCTGGAATGCCATTGAAAACCGGGTTCCCCTGACACTTTCATCCAACAATGGACCAAGTTTTGTGATTGGCGCGGAGGGCAAGTTCCAGACTTCCCGCACAGAGTGGTTCACACAGGATTATCTCATCCATACACTGTCCCTCCAGCGACATGATTCATTTTACAGGGATCATGCTTTGCTGGTGCGAGGTCTGTGGGTGTGTCTGTGGATTGGTGTGTTGCTGTTCAGAAGGTTTGAACCGCACCCTTCGGAGGCCTCATCATTCTGACTTTGACCGGAACACATTCCATGCCTCGGCCACGTCCTGTTCTCCCTGCTGAATATCGCTATCAGTGAGTTGATACAAACTGATGAGATGCGGCGGATGTTTCTGAATAAAAATAAGGTGATAGGCAAAGACTTCTCCGGTCAGCGCCTTGATGCCTGAAAGATACCAGACGGCCTGTAGCAGACAGGACCTTGAGGTAACAGCTTTCCTCACACTTTCAGCGTCCACCCGTGAGGCCAGTTTGAGGTCAACCAGATATTTCTGCTGTGGGTTCATCCAGTCCGGTCGTCCTTTCAACATCAGTGATGTTTCGGGTAACTTCCAGAACAACGACACTTCGGGCATTCCTTCTGCCATGAATTGTCGCACACCGGGATGCACGGCATACGCTTTTTGCAACCGCATGAGGCCATCCCAGCGATTGGATTTGATTAATTGTTTTCCCTGTTCCTGTTCCAGCCTGTTCCAACGGTTTTTTGAGGCATCGCTCCTTCGGTTCAGGCCTTCCGGTGCCCGTTGAAAGGTTTGGTGGAAAACATCAGGTTCCAGCAGTAGCATGTGTGCTTCTATCCCGAAAACGAGCGGACTTTCCGGGCCTGAAGGAAAAAATTGCTGTGGGGATAATCCTTTTTTCAAGGTGGTTTGATTGAGGCCTTCTGATTGCTGATAGGTTTCAAAATCCATATCAGGATAGATTCCCGGTTGTTGGCGATGCATAGAAATAGCAGAAGCGATCAAATAAAAAGAAGAACAACGAAAACAAAAAGAACACATGCTTGAAGTGCCTAAAAAAGCTGGCATTGCTTCCACCAAGAAATGGCTGGTGGAGCCTTGGTGGTTAGGACGACCGGGTGCCTCTCAACCAGATAAAATCACGCCGGATTCGCTTTTGAGACGTTCAGCAATCCATATTTTAATAACATCTTGCCTGCTAACTCCCATTTGACTTGCCTGCAGATCGACCGAGTGAATCATCCATTCAGGAAAAGTAATTTTCACACTTCTCTGTTTATGCGAAGGTCGTTGTGCTGTTGATAGGTCTAAATAGGGAGTGATATCATCGCCCTTGTCAAACAGTTCATCCAATTCTTCAGCTTTCATAATACAGTCTCCTTTCTTCTTCACGTGATCTTCTGACAGAAATGATCCGAATCACATCCGTCCTGATAGTGTAAAATGCAGTCCAAAGTCTTTTCTTATATGAAGCAATCATTGCAACCCTTGGTTCCGTATCACTTCGGGCCTGAAAGAGAATCCTGTTGTTATCTTTCCATAGATTCTTGGCCGTTTCAAAATCAATTCCATGTTTTTCTTGATTCGCAAGGCTCTTTTGAGGATCGTACTCAAAGTTCATAGTATCCTGTTCGGGTATTATTAGATTAATGATTATACCTTACAGCGTATCATCACAAGAACGAAGTTTCATTCATATCTTAAAATTTATTGCGCGTTGTTACCCTGATGATCCCCGGTAGCGTCATATCTCAGTGGTGTTTTAAGGAAATACATTTTTAAGTGTGAATTAAGCTATAGGGACCAGTTACACCTTTCTTGCTGTAGAGTCTGTTAGTGTGTGTTTGCATCAGAGCCAAAATGCCTGAATACAGTTTCGAAAATCCCCTTTATAAAATGTGACCCATCGCATATTCCAAGCCGCATTTTTCAGTAGTTGAGATCAAACTTGCAAATTCAGTTTGATCAGGCACGATACCCCCCTTTCTTCCATAAACTCGTTCCTGAGACCATGATTATTCCGGCTCAAGAGCGTCTTCCCAACACCTCAAGAACAGGTTGCCATATGATATTTGAGGGTCAGGCCATTAAATGTAAGAAAATTGACGGCGATATCATTGAGCTGACTTTTGACTTAAAAGACGAGTCGGTGAACAAGTTCAATAAACTCACCCTTCAGGAATTGTCAGAAGCCGTTGATAAAATCAGCCAGGACAGTTCTGCCAAAGGATTGCTGGTTACCAGCGCAAAAAGTGTATTCATTGTCGGTGCGGATATTACAGAATTTATTGATTTCTTTAAAAAACCCGCCGCTGAGATCGCTGAAGGTATCAAAGCTGGAAGCCGGGTGTTTTCTAAGCTTGAAGATTTGAACATTCCAAGTGTTGTCGCCATCAATGGTTTTGCGCTTGGTGGGGGATTTGAATTCTGTTTGTCCTGCACCTATCGGGTCATGTCAACAGACGCAAAAGTCGGTCTGCCTGAAGTCAAACTGGGAATTCTTCCCGGATGGGGTGGAACCGTGAGACTGCCACGAGTGATTGGTGCAGACAATGCGATTGAATGGATCTGCATGGGGAAAGAAAACAAAGCGGAAGAGGCTTTAAAAACAGGTGCTGTGGACGCTGTGGTTGCTCCTGATAAAACCCGCGAATCGGCCCTGCAATTGCTCAATCATGCAATCAGTGGAAAACTGGACTGGAAAGCCAGGAGACAGGAAAAACTCGAGCCGCTCAAACTGGGCGAAATTGAAAGCACCATGGTGTTTGAAGGCACACGGGGATTTATCGCCGCTCAGGCCGGACCTCACTATCCATCACCACTGACCATTGTTGGTGTCATGCAGGCTGGTTCCAAGCTGGGACGAGATGACGCTCTGGAAATTGAAGCAGAAGGTTTCAGCGAAGTGGCAACCACCAGTGTGGCTCAATCCTTGATCTCCCTGTTCATGGGCGACCAACTACTGAAGAAAAAAGCAAAATCCGCTCAGAAAGCAGCCAATCCTGTTAAATCCGCCGCTGTGCTTGGTGCTGGAATCATGGGTGGCGGGATTGCGTATCAGTCCGCTTTCAAAGGCACACCGATCCATATGAAAGATATCAATGATGCGGCCATTCAACTGGGCTTGAACGAAGCCACCAAACTGCTTGATGGACAAGTCAGCAAAGGTCGTCTGACCACCAAAAAAATGGCCGATACGCTGAATTCGATTTATCCCACCCTGTCTTACGACGGTTTGAAAAACGTGGATATCGTGGTTGAAGCGGTTGTGGAAAATCCCAAAATCAAAAAAATGGTCTTGGCGGAAACAGAAGGTTATGTGAGAGCGGACACAGTTCTCTCATCCAACACTTCAACCATCTCCATTTCCTATCTGGCAGAAGGACTCAAGCGTCCTGAAATGTTCTGCGGAATGCACTTCTTCAATCCTGTACACAAAATGCCATTGGTTGAAGTGATTCGTGGTAAAAAATCCAGTGAGAAAGCCATCGCAACCACCGTTGCGTATGCCACTGCCATGGGCAAAACCGCAATTGTGGTGAATGACTGTCCCGGATTCCTGGTCAACCGGATCCTGTTCCCTTATTTTGCGGGATTTCAGAAACTGGTCAGTGATGGCGTCGATTTCAAACGAGTCGATAAAATCATGGAGAAAAAATTCGGATGGCCAATGGGACCGGCTTATCTGCTGGATGTGGTTGGAATTGATACCGCTCATCATGCTGGTGAAGTGATGGCAGAAGGTTTTCCCGACAGAATGAAACCTGAAGGCAGAAACGCCTTGGATGTGATGTATGAAAACAAGCGCTTCGGCCAGAAGAACAATCAGGGGTTTTATCTGTATTCCCTTGATAAAAAAGGAAAACCCAAAAAGAGTGATGCTCCGGAAGTGGCAGATCTCCTGAAGCCTGTGATCCATGGTGATCTCGCAGGTATTTCTGATGACGAAATCATTGACCGGATGATGATTCCCATGATCATTGAAAGTTCACGATGTCTGGAAGACAATATTGTCAGTTCAGCCGCGGAACTGGATATGGGACTCATTTTCGGAATTGGTTTTCCTCCCTTCAGAGGCGGTGCCCTGAATTACGCTGACACCGTGGGAATTGCCAAAATTTGTGAAAAAGCTGACAAATACGCATCTCTCGGCAAAGTCTATGAACCGACTGAGCAGATGCGGCAATTGGCAAAATCAGGAAAAACCTTCTATCAATCTTAATTTCTATTCTGGAGATCTCATATGAAAGAAGTTGTAATCGTTGATGCTGTTCGCTCGCCAATGGGACGTTCCAAGGGGGGAATGTTTCGCAATGTTCGTGCTGAAGATATGTCCGCCGCATTGGTTGAAGCGCTGTTTGACCGCAATCCCAACGTTGATCCCAAGGAAGTGGAAGATGTGATCTGGGGTTGTGTTCAGCAAACACTGGAGCAGGGATTCAACATTGCCCGAAACATGGCATTGCTGACCCGTCTGCCTAAAACTGCCGGAGCCCAGACTGTAAATCGCCTGTGCGGGTCTTCCATGTCCGCCATCCATATTGCGGCAACCTCCATCATGACCGATCAGGCCAATGTTTATGTTTGTGGTGGCGTGGAGCACATGGGACATGTTCCCATGACACATGGCGTGGATTTCAACCCGCGCATCAGTAAATTTGTGGCAAAAGCTGCTGGTAGCATGGGGCTTACTGCGGAAATGCTGGCCATCATGCATGGCGTCTCCCGTGAAGCTCAGGATAAATTCGCGTTGCGTTCTCACCAGCGAGCATGGGACGCAACCATCAATGGACGATTCAAAAATGAAATTGTTCCAATGAATGGACACGATGAAAATGGTAACCTGCAACTGTGTGAAAATGATGAAGTGATTCGTCAGGATGCCAGTTTTGAATCCATGAATCAGTTGAAACCTGTTTTCAGCGCACAGGGGACTGTCACTGCCGCTAATTCATCAGCGATTTCTGATGGCGCCTCCGCCTGTATCGTGATGTCTGCTGATCGTGCCAAAGAACTGGGACTGAAACCATTGGCAAAAATCCGCTCTATGGCAGTTGCCGGACTAGATCCTTCCATCATGGGATACGGACCTGTTCCAGCCGTGAAAAAAGCTTTGAAACGCGCAGGATTAACCATTGACGATATTGATCTGGTAGAATTGAATGAAGCGTTTGCCGCACAGTCCATTCCTGTTCTGAAAGATCTGAAATTGCTCGATAAGGTTGAGGAAAAAGTCAACCTGAATGGTGGTGCGATCGCACTGGGGCATCCGTTGGGATGTTCTGGAACCCGTATCGTAGGAACATTGCTGCATCTGATGAAAGCCAATGACAAAACACTTGGTGTTGCCACCATGTGTATTGGACTTGGCCAGGGAGTCGCGACCGTTTTTGAACGAGTCTAACTTCTAGCACAACAGGGCCGGATCACTGGTCCTGTTTCCCACCCCCTCTTTTCCTTCCCTGAACAAAACCAATGGCCATAGTCATCGTTTCATCGATTTTCAGGCGATAGTCTATAAATCAAGTATCGGAATCGTTTTTTCTTTAACGACACGGCACCTTAAACCAGTTTTTTCTGAGTTTATTGGTAGGATGCAGGATGCGAAACCGTTGGTTTGTGTCAATTTTTTGTGCGAATAAACCAAACACTTCATCCAGGGTGATCAGGGTGAGTCCCCAGATCCGGTAAGATTGAAAATCATAGCAGGGGAGCGTCCAGGTTTTTCCCATGAATTTCCAGGTCATTTGTTTCCGATTGTTCTGATCAAGAAAAAAAGACAATGGAATCCAGACAACCTGATCTACTTCATGATTGAGTTGCAGTTCAGGGGTGTTTGTAAGGCGGAATACAAACGGAGTGATGATCATGAGTCTGGAGCGTCGGTGAGCCAGGGTGAATACATCAGAAAGTCTTCCCAGCGGTTCAATACATTGTGCGTCCATTCCAATTTCTTCTTTCAGCTCCCGCAAGGCTCCTGAAAAAGAATCAGGATCATTCTCACTCAACCGCCCCCCCGGGAATGCCATGTGCCCTGACCAAGGATCACCTTTTTTCCGGGCACGTTGAATCAGCAATACTTTCCAGCCTTCATCCGGTGATTCATCCAGAATCACTGTTGTGCAGGAGCGTCGCAGTTGTTTTCTTCCGGGAATTTTGCGGGGGGTGTAGCGGAACAATGCTTTGATATCTGTCGCGGATGTCATAGGTTTGCCCCGTATCTGGAAAGTTAATCATTGTTTGTGTTCCATCTCTATAACAAACACAAACGACCATGTCAGTTAAATAATCAGACAATCTTTGTCCATTTATTTTGCATCAACGTATGAACATGGTCGTTTCTTTGATTGTGCGGGGTTTCCAGAAAATTATATCTTGCCATCTGTTTTTTTTGTGGCTATATACTCAGTTTTTCATTTCCCCATGGCCCCGCCGTGTCAAGCCCACTGATGAATTGCCAGAGTGAATCTCATTGAAACAATTCATGGTATCCGGGGAATAACTGCCGAGATGTGCATGACCGGAGTTACTGAAAAATCAGTAGTGTATGCCGGATCAATTTAAAAACAATTATTATTAAAGGTTGCCATGCTGGATGGAATGCTAGCACGAAAAGTCGGGATGACTCAGATTTTTGATGAAACCGGAAACGCAATTCCTGTTACTGTTCTGCGTGTTGGTCCGATCACTGTGATTCAGAAAAAAACTGAAGAAAAAGAAGGTTACAACAGCGTACAGGTTGGATTTGAGCCAATCTCTGAAAAAAAAGTGAATCGTCCTGAAAAAGGTCATTTCAAAGGAATAGCCCCCTTACGCTACCTGAAAGAATTCCGACCTGACAATATCAACGAGATTCAGATAGGTCAAACAATTGACATGAGTATCTTCAAAGAAGGTGAATCTGTCGCAATCACAGGAATTTCCAAAGGTAAAGGCTTCACGGGTGTTATGAAACGCTATAATTTTGGCGGATTTCCTGCTTCTCATGGACACCGTGGTCCTCGGGCCGGCGGTAGTCTCGGGCAGCGAACCACACCTGGAAAAGTGCAGAAAGGCAAGAAAATGAACGGTCGTCATGGAAATAAAACCGTGACCATCACTGGATTGAACATTGTCCGGATCATGCCTGAAGACCATCTGGTTCTGATCAATGGACCTATTCCAGGAAAAAATGGCGGTCTTGTAAGCCTCTACAAAAGCAATCGCTAAATCCTCAGTTTGTTCAATGCCGCTATTTTCTGGCGGCATTGTCTTTTCGATACCTTCCAATCAATTTCTTTTTTCAGTCAATTTGTAGCATTGATGTATTCTGGGCGTCCGGGCAAAATCCTGGGGAATGGTTTGCGCTGTCCAGTCTTCGATTTGGTAATCGGTCAGTCCTTCTCTATCCAGTTTGAAGTTATGCTTGTTGCAGCAGAAAATTAACAGGCCCTCTGGTGATAGCGATTTCATGGTTTGTTGAATCAGCAGGACATGATCACGTTGAATATCGAGGGAGGTTTTCATCCGCGCTGAGTTGGAAAAAGTCGGTGGATCGAGATAGATCAGACCATATTTCTGATGACAGGCTTCCAGCCATTGCAGGCAGTCTGCCTGAATAAACTGATGTTTTTTCCCCGTCTGACCATTGAGAAGCATGTTCTCTTTGGCCCAGTCCAGATAGGTTTGCGACATATCGACCGTTGTGGTTGACGCGGCTCCGCTTGCGGCCGCATATACCGTCGCGGTCCCGGTGTAGGCAAACAAATTCAAAAAATGTTTCCCTTTGGCCAATTCTCCCAGTTTTTGTCGGGTCAACCGTTGATCGAGAAAAAGTCCGGTATCGAGATAATCCACCAGATTGACTTGAAACCGGAAATTGTTTTCTCGCACTTTGAAGGAAGCTCCATGACTGGACATTTTCTGGTATTGTTGATTTCCCTTCTGCCGTTTCCTTTCTTTCAGGAACACATGGTCCGGCGGAACACCAAACAATTCAGGCAGAACTTCTACAATTCCCTGCAATCTCATGGAGGCCTTATGGGCATCCACGGTGAACGGTGGCGCATATTCCTGAACATGAATTTTATCTTCGTAGCAATCTATGCATACAGCATATTCAGGAAGATCGGCATCGTATGCCCTGAAACACTGAATCCCTGCCTGATCACGCCATTTTTTCAGTTTTTTAAGATTCTTTTTGACCCGGTTGGTGAACATATCCAGCCCTGAAGAAGAATATGATTCTTTGGCATCCATAGTCATCGGAATTGTGTATTGAAGCACTTCACAGGCAAGTGGACCATTCTGCACAGGAAGTAAATCGTCATGGCGCAATCCGATGGTTTCCCGGAGCAACGGGTTTCCACTCAAAATCACGCTTTTCCATCCGGGAAAACCGGTTTGCAACATATTGCCCAGGCGGGTATACAGAAAACGGAGTCCTTCTGCGGACTGGATCCGCTCGCCATAGGGGGGGTTGGTGACAATCAGGCCTGTGTTTTTTGTCAATGCCGGAGGAAGTGCTAATTGGGAAAGATCCTGTTTTTCTACGTGGATGTGTCGTTGCAGTTCCGCATTGTGGATGTTGCTCCAGCAGGCTTTGATGGCGTCAGACGAGGTATCATAGCCGATGATCGGCGGAATAAGTTTCAGTCCATCCCTGGCTCGTTGATGAGCTTCTTCCACTAATTTTTTCCAGATTTCAGGCTGATGGTGTTTCCAGTTCAGAAAGCCAAAATAGGGACGACGCAATCCGGGAGCGATGTCTCCGGCCATCATGGCACCTTCAATCAGGAACGTTCCCGATCCGCACATGGGGTCCAGCAATCCTCCCTGTCGTGCGATTGAAGGCCAGTTTGCATACCACAGAATAGCCGCGGCAAGGTGTTCTTTCAGTGGAGCTTCTGTGCCTTCCTTGCGGTAATGACGACGGTGCAGGCTTTCTCCGGAAAGATCCAGACTCACACGGGCCTGTTTTTTAAAAAGATAAAGATTGATCCTGAGATCCGGAGTTTGTGTATCGACACTGGGGCGTATTCCAAATTTATCCCTGAATTGGTCCACTATGGCGTCTTTGGCTTTTTGCGCGGCATACTGGGAATGGGTGATCGGCGATTCATAAATATTGACATTGATTGCCAGCGTTCCCTGTGGCTCCAGATGCTCACTCCAGTCCAACGTTTGAAATCCCGCATAGAGTTCTTCAGGGGTTCGAGCTGTGAACGATGTCAGGCTCAGCAACACCCGACCGGCAAGCCGGGACCATAGGCAGATGCGATACGCGTCTTCAAGGGTTCCTGAAAGTGAAACTCCGGCATTGGCTTGTTTGACGCCGGACAGTCCCATCGAAGTCAATTCTTCAGACAAAAGAGATTCCAGACCTTTGGCGATGGTCACAAACAGAGAATATTTCATGGGAAATGACCTGTAGAGAAAATAAGAAAATTCAGAGGGAGGCCTGATGTTGTTTCAGTTCCTTCAGCGTGAGCACAAAAGTATGCTCCATCTGGATCAGTAGGGGGAGAAATTCAGGAACAGATTCCATACATTGGTTTTGTGCCTGTTTGCAAAGGTCTGTCATTCTGGACGCTCCAATCGCCAGACAACTGCCTTTGAGATTATGCGTCAGTTTCCCGGCCAATTGAATCTGCCCTGATTCCCACGCATTCCGGATCTGTTGGACCATATCCGGGACACTTTCTTCAAACAGTATCAATAAACGGTTGAACAAAGAAGGTTTGATGTGCTGGAGTGTATTGAAGTCCAGTAGTGATTCAGTCAGAGATGATTCAGGGATTTTAGTCATGGAAAATAATTTTTTAACAGGCAAAGCGGATTCCTTTGCGTTTAGCCTGTGCGTTATTGTGGTACAGATTCTGAAATAATTGCTGGATTCCAATGAAAAATAACATTCCCTCATGGGTAAACTGGCTGACATAGACTACGATGGCATCAGCGGCAGTATGAGGAATAAAGGCAAGCAATTCTGTTGAAATATTCATAACCCGAGTTCTGCCAGCAAATCATCCACGGCATTTTGATTGGATTGCTGTTCCGGTCCCTGTATCAAGCTTGCAGAAACAACATTCTCACTCGAGTTTGCAATGTTGGTTGGTTGATACAGCGATTCCAGATATTTTCGGGAGGTGCTGTCAAGGCTGTCTTTGAGACGGATAAACAGGAGTTCCAGATTATGCAGGGACGCAAAAATTTTCTGATTGGTCAAATCACCAATCTGGGTTTCGTTCATTGCGGCATACGCGATATCCTGAATCTGTCCTGCCCGTTTCACATTGTTCCGGATGTCGCCACTGATATCAATGACTTCCTGAAGAAGGTCACTGATGACGACAATCGAATTGTTGGAATGATGCCGGATGTCATGCAGGCTGTTTTCGAGTTTGCCCTTCAAATCCATAATTTCACGGATTGCCTGGAATGTTTTCACAATCACCAGTCGATCCTTGAGATTGTTGAGTGCCCGAAGCATGTGCTTGAAATACAGGGACGCGATATACGCCGCGTCATATTTGGATGTGGGGACTGAAACCACTTCCATCACATGGTTTCCATCATGGAAAAAATCGTATTGATCAATGGTTTGACGGAATTTTTCGTTGTCCATCACCTGCATCACACGATCCATGATCAGATCCATGTCTTGTGGATTCTCAGGTTGAATAGCTTCCTGCCCCATCTGGACAGGCATCATGTCCTTGATCGTCCAGACCCTTAACTCGCCCTGACAGCTTTTCCGGAAGGAGATCACTACCAGATCCACAATTTCATCAGGATCAAACAGTTCCAGAAGCTGAAGGGAACAATGGAGTACATCCGCCAGCAAGGCGCTTTCATTGACCAGTGAAACCACCAGGTCGGACATATTCATACTGTTAGAATCCTTATCCGCGTCACGCGGAGTGTTATCAGCGGGGGTGTCTTGTGTCATAATAGAACCTGTTTGGTGTGAAATTGAAAACTGGTGTATGTTAAACAATTCCTTTCAATTCTGCCAGCGATTCTTCCAGAAACTGTCCGATTTTGTCCAGATCCCTGATGTGGGATCCATTGGCAATCAGTCCAAAATTGAGCGTATCCATATAGCTGGTCAAGGTAATATTGAGCGCGTGTCCGCCAAACAGAAATGAAATGGGATGTATTGTTTCCAGCAGGGCACCATTCAGATATAAAGCCTGTTTGGGACCTGGATAATTGGAAATCAGCAGATTGGCAGAGGGCTTGAATTTATCGGGTACATCCAGAACTTGCAAAATGATTGCCGGAGTTTGCGATAAAATGGTGTATGACTGTGCCGCATCCACCGAAAGTTGTTTCAGATGCGATTTACCCGCATTGGCTGAAGCCTGAATCAGTTTTAAGCGTTCCCTGGGATCAGAAAGGTTTGTGCCGAGATTACAGATCATATTTGATACGAAATTCCCCCCGTCTTTACCATCCTTAGGCCTTATTGACACAGGAATAAAGGCCGTAAGTGGTTTTTCAGGCAAGCACTGTTTGGACTCCAGATATTTTCGCAATGCGCCTGAACAGACACTCAGGACCACATCGTTGACGGTACCATTCAGGGAACGGCTCAGTTCCTTGAATTCCGGCAGGGAAAAAGTTTTGGCCACAAAGGCACGTTTACCATCAATGGCGACATTGAAGGGAGTTTGTGGTGACGTGAAGGGCAATGGCATCAGCGCCTGGGCCGGGTCAAGGGGTTGTTTCTTCAGATCCCAGACCGCTTTGAACGCTTGTTTCATGCTTTGAAAATAATCATCTTTTTTACGCAGAACCTCCACAATCTGTTCTTTAAGCGGCTCTGATTCCTTTTCTCTGGAGGCCTGACGTTTCTCCTGCCAGGGTGCTGTAATGGTACGATCTTCAGGCGTTTTATTCAGTGCGGCCTGCACCACCCGCATACGGCCCATGCCATCCATGCATGCATGATGCACCTTGAAATAGATCGCAAATCTGTTGTCTTCCAGTCCTTCAATCAAATAACATTCCCACAATGGTTTGGATCGTCCCAGCATGTTGCTGTGATATTTTGAAACCAGCTTTAACAATTCTTCATAAGTGCCTGGTTGTGGCAGTTTTATATGCTGAACATGATAATCCAGATTCACTTTTTCCGCTTTTTTCCAATAAGGTTGCCCCCATGAATTCATCACAGCGACCTCATTGAAGGGTTCAATGAATTGTGTTACCGTCCGGAATCCTTTGATCACATCGGCAAAATAATCTCCTTCATAATTTTCAGGCAGTTTGAAAACCAGCAAACTTGCCACATGCATCAACCGTTCAGGGGTTTCAAGTTTAATAAATAAGGAATCAATCAATGATAATTTTTTCATAAATATTGCCTCACGGACAAGGTTATTGAATCAAATGTGCTCCTGAAATGTTTAGTAACAAAAGAAAACCCTAATTTCCAATAAAAAACTTCGAACATTTATACTTCAGTTCCGGAATGATGATTTTGGCATTATTGTTAATCTACTGGCTGGGTGAGTTCAATGAGCTTGCCAGTCAAAGGTTATCTCTTCAGAGTTTGCTTGCCATTCGTCTGTCCTTTTGCCATAGGTCCATTCAGGGAGTGTTTTTTCCATTCATGGATTTCTGGATAGAATGAGCGCAACAACTCGATCTTTAAGCATTATTTAACTTCAGGGAGAACAATGAAATTACCAGGAAATTTTCAGTTGTCGGCCTTCCACGGGTTAGCGTTTATCGCTGTCAGTTTTGGATTACTGACACTCAAATCCGGCGGGAGTGTTCTTTTTATTGATGGTTCGGCACGGCAAGCCGCCGGGGCTTATGTGCCATGGATTGTCTGGTTTAATTTTTTGATGGGGTTTGTTTATATTGTAGCTGGCATTGGCTTCTGGATGCGTAAAACTTGGAGCCATCGGCTGGCTTTGATGATTTTTTTTGCAACTATTGTAGTCTTCGCAGGTCTGGAAATCCATGTTCTGCTGGGTGGCGCTTATGAACAACGCACGGTGGGTGCCATGATTTTCAGGGCGGCAGTGTGGTTTTTTCTGTTCTGGCGTTCAGGTTTGAAATTGCGGGATCAGCAGAATAACTCAACCGCATGAGCATGCATAGAACATCACAATTTACGTAAGCGTTCAGCTTTTAGTATTCAGCTTTCAGTGTTTATGCGCCTCAGAAGCATTATGACTCAATAGCAGAAAATATCGTTTGGCTTCCAGGCCTTGAGACTTTCTGAAAACTGATAGCTGACGGCTGAACGCTTACCAATTTACATGGTATTCAATCCAATCACAAAGAAACAATCATTGCTTGAGGAGGAGACAATTGTGGAACAGGTAACTCTTGGGGATGTGACCAATGTTTGCGAATTTATTCTCAATCATGGCCGACTTCAGCCTGAAAAAATCGCATTAGCGGTTCCAAAAGAATGGGACACAACCAAAGTGCATCGCTATGAAACCGTCACGTTTGGCGAAATGTACCGCAAGGTCGGAAATTACCAGGAAGGCTTCCGCAAATTGGGGCTGAAGGACAAGGATCGGGTCATCATTCTGTTTAGGCCCGGTGTGGATTTTTATGCCATTGTGCTGGCCTTGCTTTCTGGAGGTCAGGTTCCGTTGTTCATTGAAGCGGGAATGGGATTCAAACGGATTTATCAGGCGCTGGAAGATTCGAAAGCGGTGGCTGTGATCAGCATGGAAGAGATTCTTAAATACCGGTTTTTGTTGCCTGTTCTGCTCAAAATGAAATTGTTTTCAATCGACTCAACAGGGTTCCTGGTGCGTTCAGTGAACCATCTTTATGTGGAAAATGCTCCGCCGTTGACCATTGTTCCCAGAAAGCCGGCCGATTATGCCATCATCACTTTCACGTCAGGCAGTACTGGACGACCCAAGGCGGCTGACCGCAATCACGGAAGTCTGCTGGAACAGCACCATGCCATCAAGGCCAATTGGACCAGCGACGCGGATGATGTGGATATGACTTGTTTCCCAGTGTTTGTGTTGCATAACATGAGTTGTGGCATCACTTCGGTTCTGCCCGCGATTGATCTGACCAAACCCGCTGAAGTCTCTCCGCCAGTGGTGATTTCACAGACCCGGGAATGGGGCGTGACCCGTATGAGTGGCGCCCCGGCCTATGTCAGCAAAATCATCAACTATCTTCGGGAAGAGCATATCACCATTCCTTCTCTCAGAGGCATTGCCTGTGGCGGCGCTCCGGTTCCACGTGAACTGTGTAAAACGATTGTGGAAACCCTGCCGCACGCTGAATCAGCGGTCGTCTATGGCTCCACTGAAGCAGAACCGGTGGCGCATGTTCATATGTCTGAAATTGCGGAGTCGGAAGGCGAAGGCTTTCTGGTAGGAAAACCGGTGGCTCTGATTGAACTGGAAATTGTCACCATTCCGGATGAATTGCCCGGGGTCGATGAACGGGGATTGGTTCCTTATCGGGTGAAAACCGGTGAACCTGGAGAAATTGTGGTGAAAGGACGTCATGTTCTGCGGGAATATATTGATAACCCCCGGGCGAACCGGGAAAACAAGATTCAGACTCCAGACGGCAATATCTGGCACAGAACCGGAGATGTCGGATATCAGGATGCTCAGGGGCGAATCTGGTTGCTCGGACGTCGTTCTGATATGGTATTGCACCATGGCAAACAACTGTTCCCGTTCAAGATAGAAATTATGGTCAATGCACTGGAAGGAATCAGGCAATCTGCACTGGTCCAGCATCCTGACCGAAGCCGTGGCATTATGTTTGTGGAATTGAAACCGGGGGCCTCTTCAGTCAGCGTTCAAACAAAGTTGAATGAAAGAGTTCTGCGGGAAAAAATCATTGGGCTTGAAATCCGTGTACTGGATCAATTACCGATGGATGGCCGGCACAACAGCAAGGTAGACCGGCCCAAATTGAGAAAAATGCTGATGAAATAATCAGTAATATTAAACACATCTAACCAATATTATTGTTTGGTCAATGTGCGGGTTATCGTGTCCGCGGCACCACATCCCAACATTGTCAGATCCACCGGGCCATAGCTGAGGCTGGAAACACTGTTAGAAGTAGAAACTTCCCAGGGAATATCGCCTTCAGGATCTTCAGCCTCGTTTTCAAATACATCGTTAGCCAGCGTTGTACCATCCAGTTCCTGTGACGTGCCATTCACTGTGGCGGAAAAAGTACATCCCGTAGGTTCAAACGTATAGGTTTCTTCACCTGTTTCCTGAAAATAGGGTTCCTCGTTTTTCTTCACTTTTCCAGTTCGTGTCAATTTACAGTCAGCATCCTGAATCACTTCTGACACCGCACCATCCGCTAGAGTCAAGGTGTGTGTAACGCCGTCCAAATTACCCATGAATGCCATGTAATACGGCAGTTCATAGACCGATCCAGTCTGACCGCTGGAACAACTGATCGCTGAAGCCGTATAGGTTCCATCAGCCAAGGCCGCCGCTTTTGTTTCATCATCCTCATCTTCTTCTGTACTGCAAGCTGCAAATACCAGTGCTGGTACTGTCAGGCAGGCCAACCATTTAGTTAGTCTCATAGTCTCTCCTTATTTAGTTTATTAAGAAGCCTTTTGGTAAAAAATAGTATATTTACCTTATGGTGGTTTAAGATACTGATAATATTTTGATAATTTTTTAGTATTCTTATTTTGAATGAGAAAATGAAACATGTTGAGCATATTTTGAAAGTAGACTAAATAGGTCCATAATATATTCTTTTTGAAATCAATAGTTTGGCTATTTAATAAAAAGGTATTCTTTTTTACCAAAAGGCTTCTAAATAACCGAAGTCTTGTTTCTAACGAAAATCAGTGCCACATCCTCATTTTATGTACCACTCCTTGTTCCTCTACATAACTCAATCAACAAACGTCAAATATTTTTTTTATTTTTTTACTACAGCATGAAGCAAGCTTTTTCTTGACCCCAATAACGGAGCGTGCTTGAATGCGCCCAACATTTACATGGACTCTGTTTTTGTCACAATCATTTCCGGTATTCAGAGGAATTTATGACGATATGCGCTGTTATCAATCAAAAAGGGGGCGTGGGTAAAACCACTATGACTGTGAATCTGGCCGCGGCACTGGCTCAGAAAGGCTATTCCATTCTGGCGGTGGATCTTGATCCGCAGGGAAACCTCGGGGCTCATCTGGGGTTTTTGCCAGACGAACTGGAATGGACCCTGTACAACGCGTTGCTGAGACGCCCGGTCAGTCAGTTTGATTCCGAACGCCCCCTGGAGCAGGTGATTTATGAAACAGACATTCCCAATCTCCATGCGGTGCCCTCCAATCTGGAACTTTCATCCGCTGAAATTGAAATGGCTGGCATCATGGGGCGAGAAGCCTTGTTGCGTGAAATTCTGACACCGGTTTCCAGTCATTATGATTTTATTCTGATTGATTGTCCGCCCTCATTAGGCTTGTTGTCGACCAATGCGCTGGCGGCGGCGGATGAAGTTCTGATTCCGTTCCAGACTGAATTTTTCGCGCTCAAAGCCATCACTCAATTGCTGGATGTGATCAGTCTGATCAAGAAACGGGGGATCAATCCCAAACTGGAAATTGGTGGATTTGTCGGAACATTGGCTGATATGCGAAAAAACCTGCATCGTGAAGTGATCCATTCGGTGCAGGAACGTTTTGGTAAACAGGTGTTTGAAACCTTCATCCGGCACAATGTGGCACTGGCAGAAAGTCCAAGCCATGGAGAAACCATTTTTCAGCATTCTTCAAAAAGCAAGGGCGCGACCGATTATCAAAGTCTGGCCGATGAGTTTCTGATGCGGAAGGGCATGAAGGTTTGACGGGGTGGAGGAACCCGTTTCCGGGTTCCTGCTAAATCAGCGCAGATACTGAAAAAATTGTTTATCGGCGCTCATGATGAGGGTGGTGTCATTTTGCAGGGTTTCACGATACACATCATGGGATCGTTTGAAGGCGTAAAACTCAGGGTCTTTCTGAAAGGCCGCCGCATAAATCTCCAGGGCTTTCGCATCGGCCGCACCATGGAGTTCTTCAGAGGTTTTCTTGGCCGCCGCAAGAATGGTGATCCGGTCCCGATCAGCGGCAGACCTGATTTCCAATGCGCGTTCTTCGCCTTCGGAACGATAGGTTTTGGCAATCCTGCGTCGTTCTGCTTCCATCCGGCCAAACACAGCCCGACTGTTGGCCTCAGGCAAATCAGCGCGTTTGATGCGAACATCCGTGATTTCAATCCCGAACTTTTGTGCGGCTTCCTGTGACAGTTTGGTGATCTGTGTCATGATATCATTTCGGCTTCCTGACACAATTTCCACAATCGTGTGTCGCCCCAGAACTTCACGGGTCTGTGAATAAATAATGTCATCCAGACGCGCCTGAGCCCCTTCCACAGAGCGAACCGTTTCATAGAATTTCAGCGGGTCGGTCACACGCCACCTGGCGTAATTATCCACCAGCATTTCCTTTTTATCCTGAGTAAAAATACCTCCCGGATCAGCGTCATAGGTCAGCAAACGGTTGTCTACATAAAATATTTTCGTGATAAACGGAATCTTGAATTTAAGACCAGGTTCCAGGTGTACGGTCACGGGATCTCCCAGGCGGATCTCAATTGCATATTGAGTTTTATCCACAACATAGGTAGTCAAATAAAAAAGGGCCACCAATCCAATGATTCCAAAGGTGATTTGTTTGAGCATCATCTGAACTCCTGATTGATTAAGATACTGGGGAAAACAACAGGGATTGCCTCCCGGTTTTGAGATAAATTCGAGTTCAGCGTGTAACGTGTGGCCGATTAAAAAGCAAGTTCTTAAACCCGTTATTCTGAAACCCCTAACTGTCAGGTGTTGTTGATGTTTGGCTCTAAAAAATCGGTTCGTCATCAACAGGCTGTGATCGATCTGGCCCTGAAGCAAATCAGAAAAATGCTGGAGGAAATGCAGGGCGATGGAAAGGACCTGACTCGACTCAAATTGAAAAGATTTCAGAAAACCCACCATATCAGTTGTCGTTGTCCACAATGCCGGGAAGCAAAAAGTAAAGAGGATCCACGCTTACGCGGGATGCTGGAGGACGGGTTCAAAGTGTATATCGAAGGGGAATCCAAAGAGGAATAAACATTCAACAGGGGAGACTTTATGAAAATCATGGGAATCACAGGGTGTCTGGTTTTATCAATGTACTTATCCGCTGGAACCTCTGCCGCATGGGCCGGGCGGATTGACTCAGGCCTCTGGAAACAGACCTCTTCCACCGCCGGAGAATGTCTGGAATGCCAGCTCACTATCACTGAAGAAACACCGCACACTCTAAAGATGGTGGCCAACAATGGTTGGATCGGGTATGTGTATTATGTGCCTGTCAAAGATGAATACCACGGTTTTTTTGAATTGCAGAAAGGCGCCTCCCTACCGGGCGCCTCCAACTGGAAAAACAAGGTATTCACCCTCAAGGCCTACCATGATCTGGTCACTCTGACCATTGAGGCCCAGAGCGAAAAAATCAGGTTTAAGGCAACGTTTCGCAAGGTGCCCCAGGGCGTTTTGTGACAGTAAAATTTGATCAACAACCAAACTGGTCGCTGACAACCGAGAACTTACAACTGTCGAGTTAATCAACTTGTCTTTCATGGACATCCTGTCTATTTTTTTCGACCCTGATCAGCTTTTTATACTTGGAACGGGTGGAATTTGGATGTTTTTAGAAATGAATTTTCTCATAATTCCAGATCTAAACCGTTACGTGTATATCTCAGGAAGAATAAAAATCCTACATCACAGGCATAAGGAAACAGTATGAAGAATATGACGGTTCAAGAAGCGGAAAATATGTACAAAATCCGCAGTTGGGGAAATGATTTTTTCAAGATCAATGAAAAAGGGAATGTTGAAGTGTTGCCTAACTCTGATGGCGTTTGCATTGATATCAAGGAGCTGGTGGATGATATTCAGGAAAAAGGTATAGGATTGCCTGTCTTGATACGGTTTTCGGACATCCTCGAAAAAAGAATTCAAAAGCTTTATACCTGTTTTGACCGTGCTATTCAAAAATATAGTTACAAGGGAAATTACTTTGGTGTTTATCCCATTAAAGTGAATCAGCAACGTCAGGTTGTTGAGGAGTTTGTTAAATTTGGGCATCCTTATAATTTTGGACTTGAGGCAGGTTCCAAACCGGAACTGCATGCTGTTTTAGCCATGACTGACAATCCCAACGCGCTTATTATTTGTAATGGTTACAAGGATAAGGATTTTATTCAGATGGCGTTGATGGGGCAGAAACTGGACAGAAAAATTATTCTGGTTGTTGAAAAAGTTCCTGAACTGGAAAACATCATTAGAGTCTCAAAAAGCCTGGGGATTCGTCCCTGTATTGGCTTAAGAATCAAACTGATCAGTGAAGGCGCTGGTAAATGGGAATCTTCCGGCGGTGAATTTTCCAAATTTGGACTTTCCGCGGCAGAAACCATTTTCGCAATTGAAATGGCCTCAAGAGAAGGGATGTCAGACTGTGTCCAGTTGCTCCATTTCCATCTGGGAAGTCAGATTACGGATATTTTCCAGATCAAGGGTGCCTTGAAAGAAATTGGCCGATTTTACGCGGAACTCTATAAATCCGGTTGTTCAATCAATTACATTGATGTCGGGGGTGGCCTGGGCGTGGATTATGACGGTTCAAAATCCACCACGCAAGCCAGTATCAACTATAGTGTTCAGGAATATGCCAATGATATTGTTCAGCATCTGTTCAGAATCTGCGATGAAGGTGATTTGCCTCATCCCAATATCATTTCAGAATCAGGAAGAGCGTTGACTGCCTATCATTCAGTGATGGTGTTTGACGTGCTGGAGGCCACTTCTCTGCCTGTCTGGGATCCGAACCAGACAATTGATGAAAATGATGACGAGTCCATTTTGCAAATGTATGAAATTTTGCAAACACTGGATAATCAGGCGATGGATGGAGCCTGGCATAACGCACAGGAATTGAAAGTCCAGATTTTCCAGAAATTCAATCTGGGACTGCTTAGCCTGAAAGAACGTGCCAAGGCGGAAAGATTGTTCTGGACCATCGCACGGGGCGTGTACCGCTATTGTCAGGAACAGCAGATTTTTTCCACGGAAACCCTTTCTTTAAAAAAACATCTGGCCGATAAATATTTTTGTAACTTTTCAATTTTTCAATCCGTTCCAGATTCATGGGCGATTGACCAGTTGTTTCCCATCATGCCAATCCATCGCCTGAATGAATTTCCTACCAAGGAAGCAACACTTCAGGATATTACCTGTGATTCCGATGGGAAAATAGAACGCTTTATCGGCGATGGCTTACGTGGTCCCAATTCTGTGTTGCCTGTTCATGAATTCAGTTTGCAGGAACCCTATCTGCTGGGAATTTTTCTGGTAGGCGCCTATCAGGAAATTCTCGGGGATCTGCATAATCTGTTCGGTGATACCAACATGGTGCATGTGGCCTTGACCGAGGACGGGGCATGGCGTTATGAACAGATTATTGAGGGCGAAAACATTGCGGATGTGCTGGATTATGTGCAATTCAAAGCGGATGACCTGCTGCAACGCATGTCCCACCTGATCGGCATCAGTCTTGGTCAGGGAAAAATACTGCCGCATGAAGCTCGTGACCTGATGGATCTCTACAAACAGGGACTTCAGGGCTATACTTATTTAAGTCGGAATCGCTAAGGAACGCTCAAAAAATAACATGGCAGACTTTCTGGTTACGAACGTCCCGTTCGTAACCGTTCCATGACCACCTCCGGAGGGTCACGTCTGTTAAGTTAAGCCCTGTGAAGTCACTGGCACCAATTCCCCCTTGGTTTAAGGGGGGTAGGGGGATGTTATTCTGAGCGTTATATCCCCCGCCCCCTTTGAAAAGGGGGATTTTCTCGCAGGTAATTTCTTAACTTAACTTAACAGCCTTGCTCCGGTGGGTGCGAAGCTCTGCTTCGCCTGGTGGATAACGTGCCCCACGGGACGTAGGGGCACGAGCAAACTTGTACAACTTATTCTTTTGCCCTTCAGAAAGGAACCCTATGGAACCACAAAAAAAAATTAATTTTCTCTATCGGATTTTCATTTATTCTTTCATCTGTTTTTTCAGAATCATGTTCAGCGGAAAATTCGCCAGCATGGTATATGCTCAGGCCATGTTGCTGAAACAGGAAAAAAATACACTTTCTGAGGAAGAAGTTAACGCGGAAGAACCAACTCAGAAAATTGAATCTTCAGTGCCCACTCCACAAAAAGAGACTCTTGTGGACGGCATTCAGTTGTTGTCCCTGTTGCAAAAATCCGGACGGCTGGTTGATTTTTTAAATCAGGATATCACAGCGTTTCCTGATCAGGATGTCGCCGGTGCGGCCAGGGTTGTGCATCAGGGGTGTAAAGCTGTGATTGATGATTATTTTAAAATTGTTCCTCTTTTGAAGGAGACAGAAGGCTCTACCTTCAAGGTCAATGCTGGCTATAATCCGTTTGAAATTCAGATTTCAGGCAATACAGGCCGGACAGCGCCTTTTCAGGGAGAAGTTGTTCATCATGGCTGGAAAGTTGAAGCCTGCAATCTTCCCAAAATAACAGATGCAAGAGCACGAATGATTCTGGCACCTGCTGAAATCGAAATTTGATCAATTATTAGTTCTGGAGAAATTGTGAGTCTGCTGGATAGTTTGAATAAAAAACTGTTTGAAAAACTGGGGCTTTCCCTTGAAATTGAAGGATTCCTCTTTGGTTTGAAAAAGATGCGGTTCGGTATGCTCCGGATCTGCCGGAAGAATAAACTTCCCGTCGAAATTTCAGATGTTCTGTTTTTTCCAAAACTGGAATCGCTCGTTCGAATATCTGGTAAATTCCAATTCACCCGCCTGCAAATGGATCATTTTTTAATCACCAATGGCGAAGGCAGTTTTTATTTGCACAAGGATACCGCAACCGTCAATGTGGAAGGCTATTGGCAGAAACAGCCTGTAACAATGAATATTGCGCTGGACTGGGGGAAATCCGCTTCAAAGGAACAGGATCATGTAGAACTTCATTTCCTGTTTGAAAGTGCGTTGCTCTCACCCCGAAAAGTATTCAAATCAGGCTCTGTGCTTGAATTTGAAGCACCTTTTGCCCTGGATCTCAAATCACAGATTCCCAAAAACTATTTCCAAATTCCCAATTTTAACCAGCTTTCCTGGGAAGGATCCCTGGAAGCCAAATCCCTGGTGCTGGATGTTGTCAGGTTTCCCAGTTTCATTCTCAAAACAGCCAAAAAAGAAAATCACGCAGGGGTACTCAGAACAGAAAGCAATGACCCTCAAGGCCTTAAAACCACGCTGAAACTTGATTATCATTCCGGTTATTCCCTGGATGGTGTGCTCGAATTCAACCAACCGCTCCTGAGTTTGTTATTGAAAAAGACCGTAGAGTTTGAAGGCTTTGGCGAGGCGGTGCACATGAATCTGCAACTCAACGCGGAATCACCCTCCATGTCACAACTGTTCAAGATGATTCACATGGATGGGCATTTCAGAGTGACACCTGAAACGCCAAGATTGTTTGATTATCATATTTTTGATGGAACGTTCATTCTGGATGGTGAACAGCTCAATATCCAGATCCCGGAAATCCGTATGAAAGAAGGCAAACTGCGTTTGAGCTATGTGAACCTGTGGAATGGAGAGCTTAAGTACGGATTTTATCTGAACAAGGTGGAGGTGGCGCCTTTTTCAGAAATGTTTGATCAGTCACGGGAACGTAAAGTCACTGCTTCTGAAACTATGGGAATTATCCAAAATCCAGTGTCACAGATGTTTGAACGTTCACTGGGATTGAAAGGCCTTGCGACAGGAAAGGTTGAAAGTGTCCAGAATCCCGGAAAAAATATCGCGGATGCGGTGATTGATTTACGGATTGATGATGGCGAATTTTTCAAGGCTACAGAATGGTTTCAGCGGGTAGCCCCATGGAAAGAATTCAGGGAATTTCGCAAGCAATTTGTGAGTCTGGGAGGATTTCATCATCTGATTGTCCAAATTCAGAAATCCGGACATGAATACCATATTGGTCAGCTTAAACTGCTGGGACACCTGCAACAGAATCTGAGCTTATCCGGATCTATCAAGGAAGGCGGCAAACTGGACATGGTCTTTGACGCCTCATTTTTTCAGGACATGCCATCCTGGATTGTGACAATCAAAGGTCCGTTCAAAGCACCTTTGATCCTGCCGGCCCCAGGCAAAATGGCTGAAAAACTGTTTCGATCCTCACAAAAAGCATTTAAAGGCGTATTTGATACTTTGAAAGATCTGACCAAATCAGAAGATTGATTTAATCTCACTCACCATTGATTTCTGAACGCCACACTTTGGACGGATAAAACGTTACAACGCGGCGTTCATTAATTTCATAAGATTTTTTGGTTTTTGGATCGCGTCCCGGTCTGGGAGTTTTGTCACGCAATTCAAATTTCCCAAAACCACTGATCAGCACATTCTCCCCGGATTCCAGCGTTTCTTTAACCATTTCCAGAATATCATTGACGATTTTTTCCGCATCTCCAAATGAAATACCTTCCTGACGCTGAATTTCACGGATAATATCTACTTTAACCATACTTGCCTCTGTTTACATGGATCACAGTTGTTTTTTAATGGGGATGACTCATTGGTAACAACTTGAAGACCTTTAAATAATCACCCCGGAAAAACATGAACTTGCTTCCTCAAGTCCTCCAACATTCGAAAATCTTTGGTCTTTTATACTGAGTTGCCTTCGGCATAATCAAGAAGTTTTTCTTGATGCACTCAAAATTTTATGAAATTCCTCAAAAATTGGAGGAAAAGCTATATTTTTTGGCGTTTTCTCATACGTTTGATGAAAAATCCGATTCCAATTAAAGCTACCAAAGTAGGAATCGCCAGCATATTCAGGACCATCAACCAATTTCCAAGGCTTTCAATATCCTGTCTAAGAATCTTACGGACTTCCCGCAGTCGTTTTTTTGTTTTTAATTCTTCTTCCCTGAATTGCTCAATTTCTTTCTGGAGTTCAGGCGTCAGCAATAATTTTCGTTGCTTCCCTGCCTGGTCCTGCAGAGACTGAAGTTTTTGCCGAACCTCATCCAGTTTTTGCTGAAGCATGGCTTCTTCTTCCTGATAGCGGAACATGGCTTGTTGCTGTATTTCAATCAAAGTAGTGAACGGTCTGGTAAATCGTCCTCTGGATCTGATGCTCATCAGGGCTTCATTTCCTGACAGAAACTCCACCGCGTTCATGGCAAAGTTAAGATTGTCATTGGTGGGCTGAATGATGACTTGTCCGAGGAATCCCATTTTTTGAACAGAAAAGGCATCACTGATAAAATCCACATCACTCACGATCAGAATGGTATTGGCTTCTTTGGCTTTATTCAGGTGTGGATGTGTCAACGCTGGAGCCGGGGTTTCGGCATCGCCTTCCTGTGCTTCCCTAGCGGGTTGGCCTGCGGGAAACGCTGTTTCAAAGGTGCCTCGAATCAGACCTGCCACCGCTTTTTGTGTCTGGTCAGGTTTTAGGGTTTTAAGAATCTGTTCCGGTCCGGAGAAGCGCATCATGAAGGCATCGACCAGGCCACTGTCAGTTGTGGTTTGAATCAATGGCGTCCATTCGACATCGGCATCCTTGATTTTTTTGAGTGCGCCGCTTTCCACAAAAAACATATTTTCCAACTGGCTGGTGACAGGATGTGTGTTATCCAATGCTTCAGGATTCATGGTCATCCAGAGCGGAAAACGAATGACTGCGCCATTGCCGGAATTGACCGGGGTCGCGTATGTGAAATCCCCAATGAGTTTACCGGATTCCATTTCAATGCCCCAGGTTTGGAATAATTTGGGGAGTTCACTGTTGTTGGCCGGCATCTGCCCGAATTGTCCATTGGGTGGCGCGTTGCGGGCATCTTCTCGTGAAAAAGGATCAACCATGACAATCACTCGACCGCCTCTCAGCACATACTGGTCAATGGCATATTGCAGTCTTTCACTGAAGGATTTGGGATGAATCACGAGCAGAATTTTAATGTCATCCGCAATTTCTTCAGTGGTGACAGGAATATGTTTCACTTCAAAGTTTTTTTCAAGTTCACTGACAACGACCCACCGGGATGACTCCGACTGACCTCTCATGAATGCCGGGGTATTGCCCATCAGATCCATGGAGGACAGGATTCCGATTTTGGTTAAATGCGGGGTGCTGAGTTTATACAGGGCCTGCGAGATATCATATTCCAGAAATTCTTCACGACGCGGATCAAAGAAGGGGATGTTGACTTCCCTGTCTACCGAAAGGCCAACCATTCCGAAATAAACCGGACTGCCGCTGGGAAGATTGACAGGATTGACGCCATATTTCTGTGCCCATTCCTCTTCTTCACTGTCTGGTTTGGGATCATAGGATTCAATTTCCAGCATGTTTCCGGAAATGTTTTTGTATTCGCCCAAAAGTTCTTCCACCCGTTGTGCATAGGTTTTGAACTGAGGCGGGATTTCCTCATTGCTTTTTGAAAAATAAAATTTGATGGTCACTTTATCTTCCAGCCCTTCAACAATTTTCCGGGTTCCGGGAGCGATCGTAAAAACTTTTTCTTCGGTGACATCCCAACGGAGGGGAATGAAATAAAAAATAACATTGATTGCAATCAGGCTGATCAGTAACAACAGAATCATGACTCCTGAATAGGATAATTGATGCCGATTCATAAAGCTTTTCTCCTAAAGTGATTTATATGAGTCCAGAATCACGACATTCATCATCAGCATGAAACCGATGATGCTTCCAAAATAAACAATATCTCTCAAATCAACCACACCTCTGCGAATCGCGTTGAAATGGGTGGTAAAACTGAACTGGCTGATCAAATCAGAAATCCATACCGGAAAAACCGCATTCAGAACATCCGCCATAACTCCCCAGCCTAACAGAACCAGAACCAGGCAGATGATGACACTGAGGATAAAACTGATGACCTGATTTTTGGTCAGTGCGGAGGTGCAGCTTGAGATGGCGAGATAGGCACCGGCCATCAAGGCACTGCCTAAATACCCCGCAATGATCGGACCATTGTCAGGTTCTCCCAGAAATTGTACGGTCAGAATCATGGGGAACGTCAGAACCAGTGCGATTGTGATGAAAGCCCATGCTGCCAGAAATTTTGAGAACACAACGGTAAACAGATTTACAGGCATGGTTAACAGTAATTCAACCGTACCGGTTCGGCGTTCTTCCGCCCAGAGTCGCATGCCCACAGCAGGAATCAGGAACAGATACAGCCAGGGATGAAACAGGAAAAAGATTTCCAGTGTCGCCTGGTTCATTTTATAGAAATTCCCCAGCAGAAAGGTGCATCCAGCACTGGCCATCAGAAAAATAACAATAAAAACATAGGCCACGGGAGATCGAAAATAGCTGAACAATTCCCGTTTGAAGATAGGTAACCAACCATTCATAATACCTCTTTGAGTCAGACTGTTGTTACTTGACGGAACACTTCATCCAGATGGCCTTTTTCCACAAAAAGTTCCAGGACGTTCATGTTTTTTTCACGGAGAAATTCATCCACCTGTTGATGCAGGGTCTGCCCAGCTTTGGGAAACAGTTGAACAGAAAGATGATTGTTTTCTACCCGGGTGATTTGAACCGAGTCAACCTGGGCTAATTGCTTCAAGGCACCTGAGACCTGATCAGGTGCGGAGGTTTCTATGGTCAGACTGACAGCATTATGAAACCTGGATCTGGCCATCAATTGTTCGGGTGTTCCATCCGCCACAAGCTTGCCTTTGGCAATGATCAACGCTCTGGTACAGATGGTTTCCACTTCTTCGAGAATATGGGTCGATACCAGAACAGCCCGTTGTTCACTCAAATGTTTGATGAGTGTTCTTACTTCGTGTTTCTGATTGGGGTCTAGTCCGTCTGTGGGCTCATCCAGAATCAGGACGGGTGGTTCATGGATCAGGGATTGAGCCAGACAGGTGCGTTGACGATAACCCTTGGAAAGCGTTTCAATCATTTGATACCGAACATCTTTGAGGGCTGCCAATTCAAGAACTTTTTCAACACTGTTCTTGAGCATTTTTCCTGTCAGTCCACGGATTTCTCCCGCAAACAGCAGAAATTCCTCCACCAGCATTTCCTGATAGGACGGAGCGCTTTCAGGCAAATATCCAATATTTTTTCTTACCTCAATGGGATGTTTCTGGATGTTGAAGCCACAGACATCCGCGGTTCCACTGGTTGGCGGCAGAAAACAAGTCAGCATTTTCATAGTGGTAGATTTGCCTGCGCCATTGGGGCCCAGAAAACCAAGCACTTCACCTTTTTTAACTTCAAAGCTGATTTGATCTACCACCCGGGCAGTTCCAAAATCCTTGGTGAGTTTATCGACTCGAATCATAACAATCCCCTCAGAGAAGACAGAGTGTTGTCTGCCCATAGTTTTTGGCATAAAAAACTGTGAAGCATGAGAATGAAAGGGTTTTTATACACGGATCTTTGCTATATGAGTTTCAGAATGAATTTCTACAATCATAGAAAAACATTGATGTGGATGGGTTGAGCAAGTGACTGTTTATATTGGGGAAGCTGATACAATATAAAAAATTGGAATACAAGTTTTTTTATTCATAATCTATAGTGTTCCAGATAATTATTTCCTGGGAGCGTAGGCGTCCCGCCCGCATTTGGAGGGCAGATGCCCTCCCTCCGACCAAATTATTTTTCTGGAATACTATATATTTTGTCTAAAGTGGCCGAAAATATGACCAACCCCAAAATCAGGAATGATGAAGATCCATGTGATAAATGTCTTCAATCTGGTGTTTGCCTGAAATGCAGAGTTCCATATCTTGTAAAATTCCGTCTTCCATTCGATAAATCCAGCCATGCACAGAAAGCGGTTGTTCTCGTTGCCAGGCCTGTTGGACAAAATTGGTATGGCATAAATTGAACACCTGATAGTGAACATTCATTTCACACATAAGGTCGATCCGTTTGTCTTCTTCAGGAATGGAATCAATCTGTTCTCGATTGAGATAATAAATATCTTTAATATTCCGCAACCAGTTGTCCAGAAGACCCATTGATTTTTTTTCCATTGCAGACCGGATCCCGCCACAACCATAATGTCCGCAAATGATGATGTGTGGAATTTTCAGAACTTCCACAGCGTATTGAATCACGCACAAACAATTCATATCCGTATGCACCACCATATTGGCAATATTCCGATGCACAAACATTTCACCGGCGTCAACTCCTGTGATTTCGTTAGCCGGCACACGACTGTCTGAACAACCGATCCACAAATAGGAAGGTCGTTGTTCTTTTGCCAGCCGGACAAAATAATCAGGATCTTCCTTTGATTTATCGGCAGCCCATTGACGATTTAATTTAAATAATGAGGCAAGTTGCTTCACAGGGATCTCCAGTTACAAAATGGCCAATCGGACATCTTCGTGATCCTTGAAAGTTTCCAGAATTTCTTTCCAGATTCTGGATTCAGTATCACGACGAGTTCGGGGGTTACAAAGATATCTCAAAGTCAAAACCAAACCCTTGGGTGGAATGAAACTCACATGAGTGTACACGGTTGGTGTCAAGTGTCGAAATATAATAAAGTAATTTTCATCAGGTCTGGCAGGTGTGGCTGGCTCGCAACATTTATCAAGAATGCCTCTGAGCAGAATTTCTGCTTTCTGCCAGTTGCATGAAAAATCCAGGTAAACAGGAATCTCATGCCAGATATAGGGAAATCCCATCATATAATTGGCAATGGGCTGATTCAGAACCGTGCTATTTGGGATTTTGATCAGTCTGCCGGAACTTTGCTCAGCCTGTATCCAGCCACCAACTTCCATGAGGGTGAAATAAAAAATCCCGATATCCACCACATCGCCTTTGTTGTTGACGATTTCAATTCTGTCACCGATTGAAAACAGATGCCGCCACTGTATAAAAATCCAGCCCATAAAATTGGTCAGTGTTTCTTTCTGAGAAATAACCAATGCGGCCGCGGTGATTCCCAAAAAGGTTGAAATGGGCTGTAATCCTCCCAGCCAAAGCTTTCCCAGCAAAATGATCAGGAAAAAAGTAATCAGATAGAAAAATAATTTCTTCCGGATAAATGCGCCTTTGGAATCCTTGATTGCCAGGGAAAGGATTTTTTCAGCAATTTTATCCACCGACCAGAAGAGAAAAAACAAAACGATCGTGCCAACGATCTTTTCCGGAAGATTTTGTTCGCCAATTTTTGCAAACAGATTCAATTCATTCCAATAATTTTCGAACCACATACTACCGTTAAGGAATGAATAATGTTCTATGAATTAATGAAGAACGGGGAAGGAAAATAGGAGGAACACCGGGAATTTTCAAATTAAAACTTCGGGCAGAGCGCCCGAAGTCAGATGTTGTGTCAAAATACAATGACAGGATGCTTATTTTGATACTTTTTTCAGAAGATCCGCAGCCAATTCTCCAGCTTTTTCATTGATTTGGCGGATGGTGTCATAAACACTGCCAATGGTTTGATCGTGCTTTTCCTTGGCACCTTTGACCTGAGCGGCAATTGGTCCGATTTTTTCCAGCATTTCAAACGGAAGACTGGAAATCTTTTTATGAACTTCTTCTACGGTGGTGGCGCCTTTATTGATTGCATCCTGAACAACTTTCTGTAACTCTTCAACTTTAATCATACTCTTCTCCTCTGTGAATAATTATTAATGAAACATGAACCACAATGGCTTAATTCAGTCAATTTACACAATTTCCTGAGGCTGAACATGTGGTGCTAATTTCTCTCTAGCAACTTTAATAAGATTTCGCCAAGGGTTTTTTTATTTTTTTTTAATATCTCAGAAAATCGTGGGTTAAGGACGAGTGGAATATTCTTCATGAACAGGAATTGTCAGAATGAAAGTAGAGCCTTTCCCTTGAGCAGATTTAATACTTATCGTGCCGCCAACCTCGTCCACCATCGTCTTGACCGCATCCATGCCAACGCCGCGTCCTGAGACCTCCGTGACTTGTTCAGCAGTGCTGAAGCCTGGAATGAACAAGAGTTTCCAGACCGCGTTTTCTTCAATGTATTGATGGACCAGTTGCTGATCCAGTTGCGGATGTTTTTTTGCTTTTTCGATCACTTTTTTCTCAGGAATCCCTCGGCCATCATCCTGAATTTCCAGAACGATATTCTGTTCTTTCTGCCAGGCGCGGAAGGTGATGATGCCCCATTCTTCCTTGCCCAGACTCAGACGTTCTTCCGGCAATTCGATTCCATGGTCCGCACAGTTCCTGAGCAAATGTCCCAACGGGCCTTCGAGTGCCAGCGCCAGTTGCTGGCTGATGGGAAATTGATCTCCTTCGATCCTCAGCCTGATCATTTTATCCAGTTTTTCATTGAGCTTGCCGAGTTCCTGATCCCAATGCTGAACAAGTTTTCTGACAGGAACCTGATCCATCTGACGAAAATAGCGGGTCACTTCAGGCCAGCGCTCATGAAAAACATTGTCTTTCAAATTTTCAAATACATCCCGGTCAATGACGATTCCCAGCAGACGACGACGGACTTCGGATTCCATATTTTCCAGGATGGCCTGGGCATACTGAACCTGTTGATTCAATTCAGCAATACCCTGCTTAATTTTGGTTCTCAGGTAAACCGGGATGGTTTGTTGTGTTTTATCAATCTTCAAATGATCTTCCAGCGTGTGAACCACTGATTTCATGGTATTGAGCAGAAAGATCCCACTTATGCCCTTGAGGGTGTGCAGATGGCGGGTCATTTCTACAAGGTTGAACTGTTGCGGATGATCCATGTGTTGTTCAAACTCATCCAACTCGTTCAAGGTTTCCTCAGCCAGTTGAATCAGATTCAGATAGGAATCCGGATCATCATAAATTTTCTGGATAATATTTTTCTCAAGTTTCAACGCTTCCTGCTCCCTTGCAAGACGCCGTTCTTCCGTGATGTCTTCAAGGCCAATATCGACCGCGACCAGTTTTTTCATGGAACTCCAGCAAGGGTAGTAGCTCAGGCGACACTCCCTGCTTGCGCCATTGTCCAGCACAAAGCGGGTCTCTGTTGGAAGAAGCTGGATCAGCATGTCGAAGTCCATCATTGAATCTTCAAACAGAATGGGAAAGGCCTGGCGCCATCCTTCCTGCTGGACTTCATCCTTTGGGAAAATAAGGGTTTCAACGGGTTTTCCTGTCAATTGACGCACCCCCAGAAGTTCGGTGCACTGGGTTGAATATTCATTGCTCACATTCCCTTGAGGATCCACTTTCATTAATCCCTGTGGTGTATGCTGGAACAGTTCACTGATTCGTTGACTGAGTTGGCTGAAACGGGTGGTGGTGTCGCGGAACACGTTCTGCCAGAGTTTGGGCAGACTGTTCACAATTTCCATGAAGGCATCCCGTTCAATCCGTAGAATTTTACTGGGAAGCAATGTTTTAACAGTGGCCGAGGCATTCATTTCCCCACGTAAACAGGACATCTCGCCAACTGATTCACCAATATTCCGCTGTGCGACGCGCTCATCATTCACCAGAATTTCCAGACAGCCTTCCTCAACAAAATACACACTGTCCGCCGGTTGTCCCTGTGTCAACAGAACCCGGTCCGCTTCGGCCTCGATTTCTTCCAGACAATATACCAGCGACATTAATTCTGAAGATTTGATGCCCTGAAACAAGGAAATCTTTTCCAAAAGAGCTAATCTGGAACGATGTTTGAAAATCAGCACCGCGTCTTCCAGGGTGTTTACATTTAAAAGTGTTGACAGATTGTCAGCATATTGACTGCTCAACTGTGTCAGAAGCTCTGTCTGATGTTTGTCAAGAGAGACCTTGTCATCACCCAGAATATCCAGAATTTTGGAAAAAGTCTGTTGCAGGGGGTCAGGAAGAATCGTCCACAGGTTCGAAAATTTCCGGTATTGCCCCAAGGCCTCTGTGACCCTGAAACGTTTTTGACGTTCCTGGGTCAGCAATTGGTCACGATGTTGAACCTGCTGAAGAAGTTTGTGGGTTTGACTGGAATGTTTCAGAACCATTCTGATTCTGGAGAGTAGCACTTTAGTATGGAACGGCTTGATCAGATAATCATTGGCACCATATTCCAGGCAATCATGCAGCATGGAATAATTTGCGGCGGTTGCGACCATGATAATGGGAAGCTCCTGAAATCTCTCTGTCTGACGGAGTTGACGCAGCAACCGCAGACCACTGATCACAGGCATGTCGGCCTCCAGCAGAACAAGCTCAATTGATTCCTGCTCCAGAACAGAAAAGACCGCATGCGATTGTGTCACGGAAATTGACTCAAAACCAAACTCGGCAAGCAATGTCATCAATGACTTTACGACCGGGACGGTGTGATCAACAATCAGAAATTTACCCATAAATTTTCCGGAATACAATGACTTGAAAATTAAAGACTGAACAACAATGGGCTGTTTTTATACTTTGATTTCGGCACCTTTGATTTTTATGTTGACAAACTGTCAACCAGGATTTGAAAGGTGCCTAAATTTCATAGAAAAATTGTTTCAGTTGACATGCATTTCATAGCATTCAAACAACCGATTTGCCAAGGTTTTTTCAATTCCTGATATATTGGCAGTTTTCAAAAGAGTTGGTAGATCCTGTGAATATTTCATGAAAAGGATATCGACAGTGGTAAGTTCTCAGCTTTCAGTTCTCAGTTTTTTTGAACCGATTGAAATTATTATTATTTTTATATAAGCATAAAATTTTCTTTGAAAGTTTTATATTAATAAAACTTTCAATTTCAATGACTTACTAAAAGCTGAAGGCTGATTACTGAAAACTTACAACTCTTGAGAAAAGAAAAAACAAGCCTTGATTCTATTTGACAGGAATGTAAGGAAACCTAAATAGTTTGTCACAACGTTCACCTCATTCATGAAATGGATACTCCTATGCGACGATTGTTTTTTATCGGGTTGGCTTTTTTACTGTCTTTCCTGACCAGTGTTCAGGCACAGGATGGGGCACTCAAAACCAGCACATCACCCACCAGTCAGGCTGATTATCGCTATGGTGGAAGCCTTATTTTCCGAACTCTCGATGAAGTGGAGAACATGGATCCGCCACGTATTGAATCGGATACCACCTACAAATTGGCGAGCAATGTGTTTGAAGGCCTGGTGCGTTATCAGGGCGAAACCAATTTTATTGAACCAGCACTGGCCCAAACATGGGAAGTGTCCAAGGATCAGTTACGCTGGACCTTCTTTCTGCGGAAAGATGTTGTATTCCATGATGGTTCACCCGTTGATGGTGAGGCTGTACTGTTCAGTTTCCAGCGTCAGCGAGATTCGAAGCATCCTTATTTCAGCAAGGATTTTATTTACGACTACCTCTATGAAGAAGTGGAGTCGATTCAGCAGACAGGCAAGTATTCCATTGAATTCAAGCTCAAACGTCCCTACAGCCCGTTTCTTCACATCCTGACCATGCCCCCGGCCGCGATTGTTTCACCTAAAGCGGTCAAGCTGGATCCTGAGAATTTTGGAAAACATCCGGTTGGCGCAGGCCCCTTCAAAGTGGGGGAATGGTCTGAAAAAGCCTTTGTGCTGGAAGCCTTTGACAAATATTGGGAGGGTCGTCCGTTTGTAGACAGGGTGGTGGTTCAACCCGCAAACTACCTCAAAGCGATGTTGCTCAATTTCCGTCAGGGCAATCTGCATCTGGCACGAGGCGTGACTGTCAATGAGTTGCTGTGGGTCAAGGGGGATTCTGACATTTTGACCAAACAGGTGCCTGCGAATCAGGTCAATTTTTTCATGTTCAATACCAAAAAAGAAATTCTGAAAAACAAACAGGTTCGCCGGGCCTTGCAATATGTCGTCAGGAAAGACGCCATGATCCGCTGGTTGTGGCAGGACAGCGCTTTGCCTTCAGATACCATTGTGCCACCCAACAGTTGGAGTTTCAGAGAACCCAAACATTATCAACAGGATCTGGACAAGGTTAAAACCATGCTGTCACAGGCCGGATATTCCGAGAGAATTGAACTGACCCTGCTGGCGCCTGTTCTGAGGGAAGAAGCATGGACCTTTTTGCAGGAATACTTTATTGCAGCCTGCGAAAAAGCTGGAATTCACATCAAACTCCAGAGGATTCCCTTCAAGGAATATGTTCAGGAACTCAAAAAAGCGGAATATGACATTGTCTGGGTGGGATGGTCTGTGGATCATGGCGATCCTGACAGTTATTTCACTCCGCTCCTGCATTCCAAAAACGCCTATGACGGCAATCTGTCCAACCTGGCCTATTACAACAATGAGGAAGTTGACAAATTGATGGACAAGGCACTGGTATTGACCGAACCGGAACAGCGGAAAAAACTTTATTTCCGCATTCAGGAGATCCTGGAGGATGATCCTCCCTGGATTCCGCTGATGGTTCCCAAACACTCATTTTTATACCATCGAAGTGTCGAAAACGTCATGGTGTCTGTGACAGGAAGACTGATTTTAGAAAAAATGTGGCTGGTCAAATAGTCGCGACAAGCGAATGTTCTCGGCCCGAGACCTTTTCAATATCCGAATTTTTTCAGGAGTTCCCTGTATGAAACTTAGTATTCGTTTTCAGATCATCACCCTGTGTATTGTCCTTGTATTGCTGGCAGTGGTCACTGTGACCTGGGTCAGTATCGCCCGTATGACAGCTCAGGTTGATGACAGCCTGTATCAAACCGGACAGCGAGTCCTGGAAAATATCACCCAGACCCGCATCAAGGAGTTTCTGGAAAAAGCGGAACGCATGTCAGTCCTTCTGTCACGCAACAATGACATGATGGAGATGCTCCGTGAAAACAACGCGACAGGCCTGGAACAATGGCTGGAGATGCAATCCAAAACAGAAATTTACGCCTTGATGGAAATTTTTAACAAAGACCGCGAACGTTTGGCAAAAAACCGTTGGCTCAATAAGAAAGATCAGGATGTGGAGCCTTTCCTCACAGCATCCGATGACACAACGCTCGAAAAAGCCAAAGATTATCAGATCAGTGCCGAACTCAGAGCGGTTGTCGGTGGACTGCTCATGAAAGTCTACATGCCGGTTGTGGACCCGGTGAATATGAATGTTCTGGGGGTTTTGATCATCAGTTTTCCCATGGTGAATGACTGGCTGGATTTCATCCGGGGAGAATCTGAATATCAGTTGACCATCACCAACACCAAAAGTCCTGAAATTGTTACCACCTTTGTCACACCAGAGGGCTTGAGAATGGAATCCTTGCCTGAAGAAGTCACTCAGGCGATTGATCTGCAAAACAATGGTTATCTGGAAAAAGTCTCCCAGTTTGATCAATCCTACATGGTATTTTTCACTCCGATCAATGACCTGCGGTTTGTACCACGCGGACATCTGGTAGTCTGGATGTCTCGAGAACTGATTGAAAAAACAACCCGTGAAATTTTGACCGTTCTGCTGTTTGTGGCCATTGCCGCGATTGTGATTTGTATCATTCTCGGACTTGTAGTGGCCTTGGGCATGACCCGTCCGCTGATGAATCTCACCAATTCAGTGTCAGATATTAATTTTGAAAATCTGCACATGGAAGAAATCGACATCAAATCTCCTGTTAAAAACGAACTCACGATTCTTCAGGATTCGTTCAACATGATGCGGGCCAATCTGTTGCGTGAACGTGACAAAATGACAGTTGCGCTGAATGTGTTTGGAAAATTTGTTCCCCGTGAACTGCTTGATAAAATGACACGGGGAAGCATGGAGCAGGTGGAAGTCGGCAAAATGGAATTTGAAAATTTCACACTGCTGTCTTCTGAAATGTATGATTTTCCACGATTCCAGCGATTGTTGTCCGATAAGGATCTGTTTCAGTTCATGCAGAATTACACCCAGGAAATCGCGGCCTGTATTGAAAGTTACGAAGGTTTTGGCGACAAATTCAGCCAGGGACGGTTCAAGGCGATTTTCGCGCATCGCGACAAACAGCGTGAAGTGTTCCACGCACTGCACGCGGCTATCATGGCACAAACCACTTTCAAGGCGCTTTCAGACAAACTGGCCGAAAGATTTCCTGATCTCAATGATCCCAATTTTGTAGTCGGGATCGGAATTCACACGGGAACCGTTTATTTTGGAACACTGGGCAGTGAATTCCGGATGGACCTGGCTACGATGGGGAATTCAGTGCGCATTTCCGCAAGGTTGTGCCATATTGCCCGCCAGTATCAATGCCGGATTGTCGCCTCGTTTGAAACCATTCAACACCTTGGTGAAAACAGTCCGTTCAAATATCGGGAACTGGATAAAATCTGGATTGAGGAAATGGGTGTTCCCATTCAGATTTATGAAATTTTTGACGGTGATCCGTTAGAGATCAGGGAGTTGAAAGAACAGATGGTCGATATTTTCACCGATGGCATCCGGCATTTCCGCGATCAGGACTGGGAAGCCGCCTTTACCTGTTTTCAGAAATGCGCGGAAATTTACCCGCAGGATCATCCAACCAAGCTTTATCTTGAGCGCCTGGAGCGATTCCAGTCCATGGAACTGCCTACAGATTGGGATGGAACTGTGCAAGGGCGGGTATTCCGGCATTGAGAGCGTTTTTACCAGAAAACCAGTTTTACGGAAACTCACCATGCAATCGGTTTTTTATCTCTGAAAAACCCACCTGAGGGCCCAGACTCAGGAAGTGTTGCAAGCCATACAATGGTTTCAGCGCCTTTGTCCACGGTTCGAGTCGCGTTGGAACCACCCATATCGGTTTTAACCCATCCCGGACAGACGGCGTTGACTTTGATGCCTTTTCCCTGAAGCTCATCATGCATGATCCGGGTCAAGGCATTGAGTGCTGTTTTTGACATCCGATAGCCATACCATCCACCATTCATATCTTCGAGAGAAGCCATTCCGGTAGACACATTCACAATTCGACCATAACCCTGTTCCAGCATCAATGGCACCAGCGCCTGAGACACATGAAACGCGCCCAGGGTGTTGTTTTCAAAACTTTGCCTGATCGTTTGGGGGTCAGCAGAAAGAAACGGAATGCCGGTTGATGAATCCTTTGAATGATCAAAAATCGCTCCGGCATTATTCACCAGAATATCCAGAGTTTTATATTTGTTCTGAATATAGTGCTTCAAGGCCTGTGCACTGGCTGGAATTGTGATATCCAGCGGATGATAATCCACGTTCAGTTTGTCCGCTTCTTTTTGGCCTTTTTGGGAATCCCGACTGGTCAAAATCACCTGAATTCCCTGAAGGGATAGTTGTCGGCATGTTTCCAGGCCGATCCCTCTATTACCACCTGTCACCACTGCCAGTTTTTGTTTCATGTTGTTTCCTGAATTGAAGGTTCATCTTAAAAAATTGAGAAAACCAGAATTAAAATAATTTGAAAAATATGGCAATCCTGAGATACAGATTTACAATTTTGAATAACCACTCGATGAAATCGAATAATGAAAGGAAAAAATATGGAGACTAAAACGGTTGTGATCACAGGCGCGAGTTCCGGAATCGGCAAAGCGTTGGCCTTTGAATATGCCAAACGCGGTTATCATCTGGGATTGACAGCCAGAAGATTGAACCTGCTGGAAGAAATCAAACAACAGGTGGAGCAGCAGTATTCCTCGGTCAAGGTGGAAATCCTGGAATTGGATGTAATGGATGAACGGGCTGTGTTTGCCGTGATGTCGCAATTTGCGGAACGATTCAGAACACTGGATGTCATCATCATCAATGCTGGAGTTTCTCTGCCTTGTAATCCGGGAACAGGCAAATATGAAAAAATTCAAAAAACATTTCAAACCAACCTGACTGGAGCCATTGCGACCATTGAAGCCTCTGTGGAAATTCTCAAACGTCAGAAATCCGGACAGATTGTTGGCATTTCATCTGTCGCCGCCTTCAGGGGATTGCCCGGTAACGCGGCATATTCAGCGTCAAAAGCAGCTTTATCCACCTACATGGAAGGCATCCGCAACCATCTGCGAAAACATCACATTGACGTGACCGTGCTCCATCCCGGATTCATCCACACTCCACTCGTAGAAAAACTGGATACGCCAGTGCCATTCATGATATCCGTTGAAAAAGGCGCCCGGCAGATAGCCGATCTGATCGAAAAACGGGTTTATAATTCGACAATTCCTGTCATGCCCTGGAGTGCGGTTTCAAAATTGATGCGTGCGATTCCAGATAAAGTATGGGCAAGATTTGGCCGATAACTGTACCTGGAATGGGTGAAATCCGGGATATCGAAAAGAATATACCAGAGGGATGAGTCTTGAATTATTGAACGATTTTAAATCTGAAAATCCTGATAATCCTGTTCCAGATCAAAGGGTGGAATTTTTTTCCAGAAGTCCTGTTGGAGATCCTGCTGACATTGTTCGCATCCGCATTTGAGTTTCCACATTTTGAAGAAACCCCAGCTCATGAAATACCCGCAATTTTCACAGGTATAACCTTCTTCTGTTGGAAACGCGGACATTTCCTCACAGTTGCGACATTGAACAGGTGCTGTATTTTCGTCGTTCATTCATCCCCCTTGATCTCGAAAACAATGATTTTTTGCATATTCATTTGAGGAATGTGGGTCAGCGTTTGGAAAATCCATAGGCTTTAAGCATAGTTTGAATCAGTGTTTTTACATCACTGTGCACAGGACTCCAGCCTAACACCTCAAGGGCTTTCTGACTGGTGGCCAAAACAACCGGAGGGTCACCGGGACGTCGGGGTGCCTGCTCTACCGTGAAATCAATGCCGGACATTTCCCTGGCCGCCTTCAGCATTTCAAAAACGGTCAATCCCTGAGACGTTCCCAGATTGACAATCAGACTCGGTTGCCCTTTCAGCAAATATTCCAGAGCGCGAACATGGCCACTGGCAAGATCTGTCACATGGATATAATCCCTGATACAACTGCCGTCCCGTGTTTCATAATCATCCCCGAAGACCATCACTTTTTCACGTTTGCCCACGATGGCTTCCATCACAATCGGCAGCAAATTGGCGGGCGATTGTTCGAGTCCATTGATTTCACCCTCGACATCATAGCCTGCGGCGTTGAAATACCGTAAACAAACATGATTCAGATTTTTGAGGCGACCATACCAGTCAAGAATGCGTTCAATTTCAAGCTTGGTAAAACCATAAAAATTGGCAGGTTGAGTGGGATGTTTTTCATCAATCGGGACATATTGCGGATCGCCATAAACCGCGGCGGTGGATGAAAAAATAAATTTATTGATGCCCGCGGCCACCACTTCATTGAGCAGGTTGATGGTGCCTGAAATGTTATGCACCGCATATTTATCAGGAATGACCATGGACTCACCTGCCGCTTTCAAAGCCGCAAGATGAATGACTGCGTCAATGTTCCGGCAAGCTTCCCTGATTTGCGGCGGTATCAGCAGATCCCCATGAATGAAAGAGGCTCCAGGTTGTAAATTCTGTCGCAATCCGGAACTCAGATTGTCAAAAACTGTCACCTGAAAACCGGCACGCAGAAGAGCCTTGACCACATGACTCCCAATGTAACCTGCGCCACCGACCACCAAAACCCTGCACTGTGTAGCACTCATTGCCATTCCTCAAACTGGATTATTTATCCTGTGGGTCTTCAACGACCTCAAACAATACACCAAACGGATTTTGATCCCGTGATTTGGGATGAATAAAAAACACCGTGGTGCCTCTTGAACCCGGACGAGGTGCCGCATCAATGATGTTGAAACCTTCTTTTTTCAAATGATTGAATGCCGCATGGATATCTTTTACACGAAAGCCGACATGCGCCAGGCCACCTTTTCCGCCACCACGTTCAATCATTTTCTGAACGGGAGATTGATCACTCAGAGGTTCCAGTAATTGAATCAGATTAGGGCTGTTGCCAATGCGAAGCAACGATTCACGAACCTGATCTTTGCCGAGAATTTCTTCCCGATGCATTTCCTGGAATCCCATCAGTTGATATGCTTCAACCTGCGCGTCCAGTTCTCCCTTGAGAACAGCGATAGCGATATGATCCACAAACAAAAAGCCTGGAACACGTTCCATCTCATTGGTGTTAAAATTGGCTGTCATGTGTTTCTCCATGCGGATGAATGATTATTTTATTCTGGTTTTTGACTGGAAGGCGTCCAGCGCAAAACCGGTTTACGTGCGGCAAGACTTTCGTCCAGACGCCGTCTTGGTGTCAGATGCGGTGCTGTTTTCACGAGTTCCGGGTTTTCATCGGCTTCCTGCAGAATCTGTTTGATGGCATCCACGAACCGATCCAGTTCATCTTTGGGTTCCGATTCAGTGGGTTCAATCATCAGGGCACCTTTGACGATCAACGGGAAATATACGGTTGGCGGATGAAATCCATAGTCAATCAATCGTTTGGCCAGATCCAGCATGGCGATGCCGCCATGTTTATCGAGTCCCTTGTCACTGAACACGACTTCATGCAAGGAGGCTTCATGGGATGCGAGTGACAGGATGTCTTTCAACTGATGCTTGAGATAATTGGCATTCAGTACCGCTACTTCTGACATTTGTTTCAACCCATCGCTACCAAGTGCCACTATATAGGTCAACGCTCGTAGAAGGATTCCGAAATTCCCATAAAATGTGGAAACTTTGCCAATGGATTGAGGACAATCCCAATCCAGAAAATAGCCACCATTGGCATGTAAACCAACACGGGGTACGGGCAAATAAGGTGCCAGTGTGCTGGTGCAGAAACAGGGACCTGCTCCGGGACCGCCCCCGCCATGAGGCGTGGCAAAAGTTTTATGCAGATTCAGATGCAGAACGTCCATGCCATAATCACCAGGGCGGGCAATCCCGACCTGAGCGTTCATATTGGCACCATCGCAATAAACAAAACCGCCTTTCTTATGAACAATTTCAGCGACTTTCAGGATGTCTCGTTCAAAAACCCCCAGCGTATTGGGGTTGGTAAGCATCAAACCGGCAACCTCTTCATCCATGGCTTGTTCAAGTGCTTCCAGATCGACCAGACCGTTGGGCAAACTTTTGATCTGTCGGGTTTCATAGCCTGCAAGAGCGGCACTGCTGGGGTTGGTTCCATGAGCGCTGTCAGGAATTAAAATATATTTCCGCGGGTTGCCCTGAGCTTCCAAATGAGCACGGATCAGCATGATACCGACCAGTTCGCCTTGAGCACCAGCCACCGATTGCAGGGTGACAGAGTGAAATCCCGTGATTTCCAGCAGATATTTTTCCAGCAGATACAACATCTCAAGATTGCCTTGCACCAGTTTGTCGGGCATCTCAGGATGAGTCCGGTTGAACCCGGGATAACGGGCAATCACTTCATTGATTCTGGGATTATATTTCATGGTGCATGATCCCAACGGATACATGGCGGCATCAATCGAGAGATTTTTTTTGGAAAGTCGTGTGAAATGCCGCACTGTCTCAAACTCGGACAATTGGGGAATGCCGTCAAGATTGTCTTGACGTAAGGCAACTCCGGGCATAATGGAAGCCAGATTCACATCCGGAACATCAAGTTCTCTCAATTTTACACCATCACCATCAGTCGCCTGATAATCAAAAGACAGCGGAGTTTCATGGAAATATCCAACGGGCGTTTTCATAATTATGAATCCTGAAAAGATTGTTAGGAAAAGTGCGTGCCAGTCTTGCCATAGGTATCTTAAGACGCAAGCCAATCTTTGCTTGTCGAAGGATGGTTCAAATTTTGCTTTTTAAGGCCAAACCAGCAATTTTTTCCACTTTTTTTATTGAAGACCGCCTATGTCCTTAGCCCCTATTCCATCCGGATATCTCAAAGCATTGATTTATGGATTATGTTGCCTGTTTCTGATGGGGTGTCAGGAAAAAGATGATGTGCAATTTGCGGAAACATCCCAGACCAATTATGCAAAAAATATCTCAACACGCGATTTCAAGGTCAGTACGACCCAGATCAAACCAGATGAAATCAAGGCCCGGATCAATCAAACCAAAGGGTTCTATAACAACCCGCCGACCACTACGGAATCCTGCACAGACAATCAGCTTTCCGGCGATGAAATCTTTAAAAAAAGCAATGATGGGTTTTATATTCTGGTGAGTCCCAATGTAGACGTCAGTGGATGCCTGCTTCTCGAAGATCAAGATTCCGCATTGGTTAGCGCGGAATCCAGTGTGTATTATTACTTACGCTACCGGGACAGTCAGGACAAAGCCATCCCGGATCTTGAAGGAAAAACACTGAGCGAACGTACCGGGATTTCAGGGGTGGTCAAAACCGATTTCATCATTAAAACGTTTCTGACCTATCAGACAACCCAGACTGTGCTTGGGAAAAGTGTGGATGTCACTCATCGCATTCTGACCATGGAATCTTCAACACTCGATGCTGACAGCCATTGCAGTCTGGGCAGTGATTTTATCATCACAGGATGTTCAACACGGGAAATGCATGAAATAGAATCCAGCAATCAGAAACTGGTGGAAAACAGTGTCGATGTGATCATTCTGGAAAAGAATAATTTGAAGACCTCCTCAGAAGGATTGTATTATACTCAGGGCACTATCAGTTTTACGATCAATAACTGGACGGGCAGGATGATCTATGCTGAAGAAGATTCAACGGACGCACCCAAATATTATGTGGAAAGCAGTGATGTGGAAAATGGATCCGGCACCTTTGGCGGTCGGATCATCACAGCGTTGGGCGAGACGTCAGAACCATTTTTTTTCATAAACGCAAGGGCCTCGGGTCTCTGAAAATATTCCTACGGAACGGCAAAAGAATAAGTTGTAAAAGTTTGCTCGTGCCCACGGGACGTAGGGCACGTTATCCCTCAGAAGCTCTGCTTCGAACACATCGGAGGTGTTCACGGAATGATACCGGACAACGATTTGAACCGGTTGCCGTCACCAGAAAATTTACCGCAGGAAAAATATTATTCCGAGGTCAGTGAGGCATCTTCGAGGATAACAGTGTAGACATATCCCTGCCCCAGGTCCTTATCCGCAGTCAGTTTTCCTTTACAAATAACAGTATCACCGACCTTGGCCTCTTCTTGTGTGGTGATCGTAAGATCGTTGGTTCCTGCGGATCCGGAACCATCCTGTAGATGTATCCAGTTTTTACCCATGATTCCTGAAAGAAATTTAACGACTGTTCCCCGAACCGCAACAGCTTGTCCATTCAACTCATTCCTTTTTGCATAAAGTTCTTCAACGCTATAGCCCCCCTCCATTTTCTGTACTGAAATTTCAGCGGTAACAGGTTGGGCTGTCATTGACATGGTTTTATCAGGCGTTGTCATGTGTGGGTTGGAGGCGGATTGAGAGGTATATAAATCCGCAATGGTTGAGTTTTGACCGTCTGAGAAGGCGGAGTTCACATTCCCTTTCTTGCCCAGGACTTGAACAGCATCGGTGAAAATGATTTGATCAAAGGTTTTGTCTAATGTTTTGCTGTGAAAATTGATCATGGCTTGTCCCGCACGATACTGGATAGTATCCCCGGGACTCACTTCCAGTTGATTGGATGCAAGCCAGATACTGACTCCATTTTCCTCACCTTCAATATAAGTGTACTGTCCAGCATTTTGGGTTGAAATAACAACCATTTGTTTATTCATGCCCGAAGAAACCTTTTGAGCCATAGTCTCATTGGTGCCAGCGTTTTTTGTCGTACTTTCTTGTTGTTCACACGCAACTGACAGGAATAACAGAACAGCCATTGAGACGAATGTGAATAATTTTATAAAGGGCAACTTTCCAGGGCCTGAAGAAGTAAGATGCATGGGATATCCTGTGGTTTATAGTTTTAAAAATGAATTGGTGGAGCACCCTATGTGCGACACACCACTTATATTTGAGAAACAACATTCCGGACAGCCGCCACTGTTTTTTCCAGATCCTCCGTCGTGTGAGCTGTTGAGACAAACATGGCTTCAAAGGCAGAGGGTGGCAGATAAATTCCTTGAGCCAGCATGAGTTTGAAAAACTTTTTGAAGCGTTCCACATTGCAGCCTAACGCATCCGTATAATTTCTCACAGGCGTTTCTGAAAAAAACAATCCCATCATTCCACCTGCGTTATGCGTCTGAACCGGAATACCGGCCTTGGTGAATACAGAAATAAGCGCCTGAACCAACCAGTTTGTGTTTTCACTCAAATCACGGAACGCGTCTGAGTTCCTGAGTTCTGTCAAGGTCGCAATTCCGGCGGCTACCGCCACGGGATTTCCTGAAAGAGTGCCCGCCTGATAAACGGGGCCTGCTGGTGCGACCTTGAGCATGATGTCCTGTCGTCCACCATAGGCACCGACGGGTAAACCACCACCAATCACCTTACCAAACATGGAAAGGTCAGGTTGAATTCCCAGCAGTGCCTGCGCTCCGCTGTAATCCACACGGAAGCCTGTCATGACTTCATCCGCAATCAGCAAAATACCTTCTCTGTCACAAATCTGTCTCAAGCCTGTCAAAAAATCATGTTCAGGTCGGATCATTCCCATATTTCCGGGAATCAATTCCAGAATCACCGCGGCGATCTCTCCGGCATGTTCATCGACCAACCTCGAAACTGATTCCAGATCATTGAATTCTGCCAGCAGGGTGTGTTCGGTGAACGATGCGGGGACTCCCGCGGAATTAGGGATCCCCAGAGTCGTTGCGCCGGATCCCGCCTTTACCAGCAGATAATCCACGCTTCCGTGAAAACAGCCTTCAAATTTGATCACCTTGTCCCGCCCTGTGTAACCTCGTGCGGCACGGATCGCGCCCAAGGCGGCTTCACTGCCGGAGTTCACCAGACGCAGCATTTCAACACTTGGCACCGCGTCATTCACCATCTCAGTCAGGATGCTCTCGGCTTCAGTCGGCGCGCCGAAAGAGGTCCCACGTTGAACCGCCGCGATAATGGCCTGCTGAACAATTTCATTGGCATGTCCAAGAATCAACGGTCCCCATGAACCCACGTAATCAATATATTCATTGCCATCCACATCATAAATTTTTGAACCCTTGCCATGACTGATAAACAGGGGGTTCATATCAACTGATTTAAAAGCGCGTACCGGACTGTTAACGCCGCCGGGAATACGAAGTTGGGCTCGTCGAAACATTTCAGAGGATCTTGTGTTTTGCATAGCTGTCTCATGAAAAAATCAGAAAAGAAGCCTGAACCTTAGCAGGCAAGGAATCAGGTACGTGAATCAGAATTTAACAGATGGGAATGGTTTGACACCCATGGAATGATCAGGGTTATCAGAAGTCCGGCCTTGACCAGATTTGTGCTTAAAACATGTTGCTCACGGAATAACACTCTGGTTGCAGGATTCTGCCAATCCTTGCCAAAGACCATTTCCGACATTTCAGGAACAACGACCAGTGCCAGCGCCCCCCAGATAATGAGTCCCGCAAGCAGAAGTGTTTCCCTGCATAATAATTTGACACGATGATCCCGGAAATCATTTCGAAAATTCGTTTGTTCAAGCATGGTGCTGATCAGAAAAGCGATCAAACAGGCAGGAACAAACGCACTGAACAGTGACGTCATCAGGATGGTGGAATAGTGATGAATCTGCGAAGAATCCGGAATCAGAAGGGGTAATTTGAAAAATGTGAGTGGGGCAAGAAAGGCGGCAATGAGGAAGCAACCACCAGTGATGATGCTCCAGCATGCCCATGAAATATAACTAAAAATGGAATTCAGATGATGTTTCAAGGGACCCTCGTGTGATACGTGTTGTGAGAGTCCGAAGTTTCATAATTGGAGGGTTATTTGTCAAGACAACTCAACAGTATTTTACTGCGAGAGGCATGACTGAGTTTACTCAGCGCTTTTGCTTCAATCTGCCGGATATGTTCCCGGGTAACATTAATCAATTTCATGTGATTTCTCACATTCCAAAAATTTCGGATTTATCTTGGCACAATCAGCGACTTGTTGGGGGTCTCTCCGTTGAGACTCCTATAATTGGGCAATACTAATTCATGTCACGTGAACAGTTCTTGCAATAGAAGGTATTCCATCCGGTTGCATCCGGTTTAATTCCAGGAATGCGGCTTTGATGGCATTGAGTAGACCTTAGCCGAAAAGTATTTTTCCATGCCGGAAATTTGTCCAAGAGATGTGGGAGGGAAAGCCCACAAGGGCCTCCCTATCCCGATTTCCGGCGATCGCCTTAACAGTCTTGCACCTGAGGTAGGGAACCCTGAAAAGGGTTAAAGATCGGATACTTAAAAAAGTTCGCAAACAGATAAGGTGATGTCGTCATTCAATGGCTGATTTCCAAGAAAATCCTGAAGTTTTTTAACGATTCCGTTTACAAGCCCATCGACTGTTAAAGCCGCCCCTTCACGCATGCAACGTTTGAGGTTTCGATTTCCCCATTCCTCACCTTGAGAATTCTGATTTTCAATGAGGCCATCGGTATAAAACAGAAGTTTATCTCCCCGTTGCAATTGAAAGGTCGTTTCAGAAAATTGGTATAAAACCTGATATCCCAACGGAGAATTGGTTCCGACCAAAGGTTTGATTTCGTTTGAAGAACGAATCAGGACAGGGAAATTGTGTCCAGCGTTGCTCACTGTCAGTAGCAGGTCATCCAGATGAATTCTGGCGGCCAGAAATGTCATGTGATAATCAGGCGAACCACTTTCAAAAACTGTTGAGTTGAGTTGCTCCAGCAAAGCTCCCGGTGTCGGGATAATATTTTGGGATGACCATATTTTTTCCAGGGTGCGGCAGGCGGAACAGACCGTTGCTGTCACCATGGCCGCAGGCGCACCATGCCCTGTGACATCGCCAATCAGGATAAACAGATAATTCTCAAAACTGGTCATGAAGCCATACCAGTCACCACCGGTTTCCGACGCGGACTGAAACCATGTCGCGACGCGTACCCGTGGAATTTCAGGATTACTTTTGGGAAACAATGCCATTTGCAGAGCCGCCGCCATTTTGAGTTCTGCTTCCTTTTCCTTGATCAGCAACAGATCTTTTTCATGCTGTTTTCTTTGGAGAGCACTTGCGAAGATAGATCCAATCACATGAAACTGCCGGATGTCCTCATCTTTCCATGTTGTGAATTTCTGAGGGTTCTCACAACCGAAAAAGCCAGTGACCTCACCTTCATAAATGATGGGGATGGTCAGAATATTACTCTGCGGTGGGATATGTTTTCCGGCAGAAGGCGGGACTTCAAAAAGAGGTTTTTCTGAGGATTCGCGTGACTCCGTTCTAATCAAAAATTCACGGACACCTAATTTTAAAGCACATTGGCAGAAGGGTTCAAAGGCAGTGTCATGCCATTCATAAAGCTGTGCGAGATCCCCATTGGGCAACAGGTTCAGAAAAAAACAACTGGATGCGCCAATATGCCGGGCCAGTGTTTCCAGAGAATGATTGATCGCCGCATCAATTTCCTGGGTTGAAATGGTGATGAACTGAGTTGAAATGGATGAGACGATACTTTCCAGTTGAATTCTGTATTGCAGATCTTCTGTTCGTTCGGCGACACGGCGTTCCAGTTCATTCAAGGTCAGTCTGGCGGCCAGCGCACTGTTCACCCTTGCTTTAAGCACCAGTTCCCGAACAGGTTTGTTCACATAATCCACAGCCCCCCACCGGAAACATTCCGCCAGCAGAAGATCACTGATTTCCGCGGTCAGCATGATGACCGGTATGCTGGAAAAATCAGGATTGCGCTGAAGTTCCCTGAGAAGGGTAATACCGTCCATTTCCGGCATGTTGATATCCATCAGAATCAAATCGAATGGATCTTTTTCCAGTCTGTTGAACACATGTTTAGCGACTGAAACAAAACTCAGTTGATGTCCGGCCTGACTCAAATGAAGCCTGACCTGCTGGAATATCTGAAAATCATCATCAACAACCAGGATTTGAGACATCGTTTCAACCAATCAGTTTTTTAACCACCGGCAGTATTTTTTCACCGATAAAGGGTTTGACCAACCACCCATTCACTTTTAAATCCTTCGCGCGTTTCTTCAGCGCCGGGTGATTTTCAGTCGTAAACATCAGAATCTGAATCTGTTGATTTTCCATCTCCAGACGAATTTTTTCGACCATGGAGATACCATCCAGTTCCGGCATATTAACATCACTGATGACCAGTTTGAGTTCCGGATGAGATTGAATTTTCTGAATCCCCTCATTGCCATCATTCGCGGTAATCACCTTGTAGCCCTGTTTTGACAGGAATCCCTGCACCTCGGTTCTTATACCACGGGAGTCATCAACTATCAGAATATCCGCCATATTCGCCCCCATTTCCCCTCATAAGCTGTTGTTTGATTTCATTCAATGCCTTTTCCAGCAAACTCTCATTAGCAACCAATGCCGCTTTCTCGAGCTTTTTCAGAAAAGGATTCAATTGTTGAATCACCGGCTCACAAAGTTCTGTGATCAGCAGAATCTGATCCATGAGCTTCTCCGTCTCAAAGATGGAAACCTGCGCCAGTTTCTCCATTTCTTTCAATATCCTTACGTTATCAGATTCAGATGCGCAAGGATGGTTTTTGGGGGGCGTATCTGTTTCGATTTTTAAATAATGACCTAACAACAAGCTCAATTGATGAGAATCAACAGGTTTAGTCAGATATTCGTTCATTCCGGCTCGCAGGGCATTCATCTTCTGACTTTTAAAGGCATTGGCCGAGATTCCGATAATTGGCAGATCCTGATATTTTTCCCTGATCTTCAGGGTTGCGGTAATTCCATCCATCACCGGCATATCAATATCCATCAGCACCAGATCCGGCATCAATTCATCTGTTTTCAGTATGCCTTCCTGTCCATTGCCGCAGACATGCAGATCCATGCCCATGTTTTTAAATAACGCCACCATCATTTCCTGATTCAACGGGTTGTCTTCAACCAGTAAAACCCGATTTTCTCCTGAGAATTTCACAAGGTTAGTCTCAAGTTCCATGGCTATAGCCGTACCTTCAGAATGTCGCAAAGGCAGTCTTACGGTAAATAGGGACCCCTGTCCCACAGTGCTCTGAATGGATATCTCTCCCTGCATGAGTTCCACCATTCTTTTGGTGATGGCCAACCCCAGTCCTGTTCCTCCATAATTTCGGGCCGTCGAGGTGTTTGCCTGTTCAAACTCGCCGAACACGGCATCCAGTCTATTTTCAGGAATCCCGATTCCTTCATCGGCAACCTGAATGAGCAGGTGAGAATCATCATCCGCAAGCACTTCAATTCTGACAGACTTCCCCTGTGGTGTAAATTTCAGGGCATTGCTGGTCAGATTCAGCAGAATCTGATTGATTTTGGTTCTGTCAGAATAAATCACTTCCGGCAAACTGGCGTTATAGCTGAAACTGAAGAGGATCTGCTTTTCAAGAGCCTTGAATTTATTGATATGGTAAATACCCTGGATCAGGGCTTTGAGATTAAGATTTTCTTCCGAAATGCTCATTTTTCCTGCTTCGATTTTTGCCAGATCCAGAATATTGTTGACCAGTTCCGCCAGAGTTCGGCTTGCTCCATGGATATTTCGAAGATACTGCTTCATCTCTGCCGGTATCTCAACTTCCTGCATCTGATCCAATATGATTCCGCAGAAACCTGAGATCGCGTTCAGGGGGGTTCTGATTTCGTGGCTCATACTGGAAAGAAAGGATGTTTTCGACGCGCTGATTTTTTCAGCGTTGATTCTTGCCTGTTTCAACTCATTCTCGGTTTTTTCCTGAAGAAGTTTGGCTTCGGTCACATTGGTCCGTATCAATCCCACCCCCAACGTTTCCCCTGAAGGACCAAACAACGGAAAGCGATGGTTCATATAAAACACACGGTTGTCTCCAAACAAATCCATGTCATCATCTTCATCCTGGATCATGGTTTCTGTGGTCAACGGCACATTTTTCTCCAGAACCCATTGATCGTCTTCCTCTGTTTCCAGCAGATGAGCGGCATTACCCTCTTCAATAATCTGTGACAGGGTTTTTCCCAGAATATTTTCATTGGGTTTGAACCCCATTTCGATCAGATACAACCGGTTTGCCAGAATAAATTTTCCTGTGTTGCTACGGGCGCAGATGGCCATCGGCGCGGTATTGATAAAATTTCTGAGAAACAGGTTATTCCCGGAGCTGACAAAGGGCGTCTTGTTCAACTTATCGACCTGATACATTTCCAGAACATGATTTTCTGTTCTGACAAACCTGACCTTCAACAGAACATGGCACTCCTCTTCAAAGGTAACTATTCTGAACTCACAACAGAACTCAGGAAATTTTCCTGAATCTCCGGTGATGGAAATTTCCTGACGAAACAGATTCCAGGCTTCAATAATACGGTCTCTGTCCTCTGGAACAATGTAATGTAGCCATTCTGATATATCATTTCCCTGAAACCAAAATAACTCCCGCCATTGACGATTGGTCTCAATCTGTTGTCCCGGATGATGAACCAGCATCAAACCGCCGCCAAAGAATGGTTCAAAAATTGGCAATATTTGATCGGATTCCATCAATTTCTCAAAACTGTTATGCATGGGAGTTCACTGGCAGAAGAATTTCAAAACTGGTTCCATGTGATTTTTTACTGATGACCTGTATGGTTCCTCCCGAAAATTGAACAGCCTCTTTAACAATCGACATTCCCAGGCCCAATGTCATCAACTTAAGGGGGTAGCGGGATGTTATTCTGAGTGTTAAATCCCCCCATGCCCCCTTTTGAAAAGTGGGATTTACTTGCAGGTAATTTCTTAACTTAACAGCCTTGCACCAGAGGTAGGGAACCAGAAAAAATGGTTAGTGATCACAAAAAAAATAAAATCCCAAAGGATCGTGAGGACCGTTGACGGTAGCCCGGGGTTACGTCCACGGGAATGAGTCGGGACGTAACCCGGCTCTACCAATCGTTCCGGGATGGTATCTTTGACGGGATACCTGAAAATTGGTATGGTATTTATTTTTCCGGACTTTGAACATTTTCTCATAAGCCACTGAGATTATTGATCTCACGGTGTGTCGTTTCGACCGAAGGGAGAAATCTTAACTCTTTGATATTACGAAAGATCTCTCACCTTCGTTCGAGATGACACCTCGAAATGTTCAAAGTCCAGTATTTTGATGTCCCTTAAAGATTTATGGTCGGGTACTTATGATGTTCACCCAACGGGGTTATCCTATCAGTTTCTTAACGATCGGCAGTGTTCCCGGGCCATTGAACGGCTTGACCAGCCAGCCCTTGACACCGGAACGTTTGGCACGTTCTTTCATGGCAGGTTGACTTTCAGTCGTGAGCATCAGGATATTGACCGTGTCGTTGTGCAGTTCACCGCGGATTTTTTCCACCATGGTCAAACCATCCATGTCAGGCATATTGACATCCACAATGAGCAACTTCAGCGAATGGTCGGCCTTGACTTTATTCAGACCATCGCTTCCGTCTTCCGCCGTGTTCACGGTGTAACCATTGTCTTTCAGAAAGGTACTGACCTGATTCCGGATGCCTGAAGAATCATCCACAACAAGTATTTGCGCCATAATTTACTCCTGTTTGAATTGATGAAAGGATGCTTTTAGAACAACTCAATGGCAGATTCACTCAGCAATTGATCCAGTTCTTCAGGCGGTTCTCTGAATTTTTCAGGTATCCAGCCCAGATTGAACACAAGTTTCTGATATAGAATGATTTCCGGAAGTTGACCTTCAGGATCTCTGATCGAATAGGGAAAACAGACCTGAGGTTTGATCGATCCGAAAGAAATGTATTTTCCGATGTGATTGATGACAATCGGAACTTCAGCCTGATGCGAATCCTGTGGCTTTTCTTCGGAAACCGCAAATTTGCTACGGAATCCTCCCCAGATCATATTAGTGACTTCACTGAGCAGACTATTGACATTATATTGGGTCAGATCGTCCGTAGGTTGAATGGTTTTTCCCGCTTCAATCAGATTGAGCAGCGGATGATAGTCTGTCTGCACCATGAGGTAGCCTCTGCACCAGGATGCTTCCAGGGAAATGATGCTGAAAATTTCTCCGTAAATGAGGCGGTCACGTACCAGATAAGCCGGTTTGACACAGGATACTTCCATTCCGGGAAAGCATGATTTCAGCGCATCATCAATCAGTTGCATGAAATGACGGATAAAACTTCCGGGATATTCCCTGTGGAAGATGTACATCTGTATCCATTCACCCAGTTGAGACAGGTTCTGTAGCTTATAAATTCCGGTACACATCTGCCTGATGACTTCGGGAAGCGCCTTCAGTTCCTCATCACTGCTGACTCTCAGAAAAATCGGCAATTCACGGCGAGTATTGAAAATTTCCAGTATCACCGTTTCTATGGGGGTGCCTGACTGGTCATTTTCCATGCACAAAAAAACCGCGCTCAAATCCAGATTAAGACGCAGACTTTGCAGAATGGATGAAGGTTTGAGACCAATCAACTGATGATCATCCAGAAAATTTTTCAGAGTATCATGGGCTTCAGGATCTGTTTCATGGATCAGAACCTTGCTGTGCAGGTTATTTTCATCTACAGCCATACTTGCTCTCCAGATAATGTGGTTTGTTCAGCGTAAAATTATTCCTGCGTCAGGCCAATGGAAGGCATCTCAATGGCAAATGATGAAGGCAGAGACATAACGATCTGGAACGGGTAAAATCCCTGACCATGCGCTGGCGTTGGCGGCAGTAGTTCCACCTCTACAGAACCTTTTTCCTTTTCAAAGAATTTCTTTACCGCATCCATCCCCACGCCTCGTCCGGAAATTTCGGTGACCTGTTCCGCTGTGCTCAAGCCTGAAGAAAAAATCAACTGGGCAATATCATAGTCCGACAGTTGATCGGTGTCATGGATCAACTGATTTTTCATGGCTTTTTTCCTGATTTTCCCCACATTCAGCCCACGTCCATCGTCCGTATAAACAATTCTGAGCTGCCGATTCTCAGTTGTGAGTTTTACCAGAATATTTCCTTGCGCCGGTTTCCCTTTATTCAAACGTTCTTCAGGAAGTTCCAGACCATGATCCAGAGAATTGCGGATAATATGTCCGAAGGCGTTGCGCATCAATCCATACACGGGGTTTTTGATATAGATATTCTGGTCTTCAATCGTGATGACTGGCTCGGGCTTACCCAGTTCAACGGCCATTTTATTGGCGGAATCAAGAACACCTGACAGAATTTCCCTGAGTGATTCTGACCCGATGGATTGCAGAAAACAGCGTGCGACCAGAATGTGATCCTTCAACTGCTGGACATTCAGATTTTCAATTTCGGACAGATAGTTCAATGCGGACCCGACACGACCTTTTTCAACCAGCAGAAATTTGTCATCCCCAATTCGGCCCGGGCCTTTGCGCCCCAGTTTTTTGGAATTGACCGTGTCATATTCCTCAATCAGTGTTCCGACCAGTTTCAAATCTGCCAGCAGAACGTCAGGTTGCCACTCCGCGTCAGGATTATTTCTCAGATGATTATACTTCTCTTCCGCTTCATGCACGGTATTGGTCAGATGCAGAAAACCATAAGTCCGGGCATTGCCCTTGATCGTGTGCATGTTGCGGAACAATTCACTGAGAACATCCACGTTTTTATCATGATAATTGGCTTGAATGATCTTTTCGTTGCCCTCCAGAAATTCATAGGCGGACTTGACGAATTCACTGAATTTTTCAGCGGAAACCGCAAGAATCTGCCCGATGATTTCCAATTCCCGCTTATGCTCCCGTGCGCTTTCCTGCAACTGCCTGAGTTCCGTCACATCACGAATGGAGATCAGCAGTTTTTCGACGGTTTCTTCTTCACTACAGATCGGCGCCCAGGAAAGCTCCAGTGTTTTATTCCGTCCATCAAACGCCTTGAATTCAATCTCATTGGCCAGATAATGATTGTTGGCCTCAAAAAAAATCACATCCTGCCCGAGGATCGACCCCAAGGAAGCGTCCAAACCACTGCGGGCATCCGATCCAATATCATGAAACACCAGATCAATGATGTTTTTACCGCTGATGTCGTTGGTTCCCAGTATATCCTCAAGGTGTTTGGAATATTCGGGGTGGATGGTAAAATCTTCCAGAACGGTGAGCACTCCTTCGGGAATATTTTCCAGAATGCTGAGAATATCGTTGGTTTTCGCGCGCAGTTGAGATGTGCGTTCCCAAACTTTCTGCTCCAGGTGCTCATTCTGCTCCTGGATGATTCTCATCATTTTGAGATTATTTTGAATGAAATAGGTGAGGATTCCGATGAACGCCAGATTGATGAGACCGACCACCATTCCGAAATAGGTCATCTGCTCGGCTGTATGATTGGCCCGGGCGACCGTGTCCGTAAAATGCAGATAACTGTCCTGTCGGAACCGCTTGAGCCGATTCTGAAATTGAAGAAGTTCAGCGGACATTTTTTCTACATTGGCGGCCATCTCGTCAGGTTCCGTTTCGCCACTCAAAATACCTCTGGAAATTTGACTTCCCTGATCAAAATATTGATTCATTCCATGGATAAGATCCGTGATTGTTTCTGTCAGTGACGGATCGATTCCGCTGATTTCGTCAAAGATCTCGATGCTTTTGTCATAAACGGCCTGTGCTTCACCCAGCAGATCTTCTTCTGCCGCTGAAACCGCCTGGATGAACAGTTCCTGAATTTTGTTGAGTCTCACCAGATTGGCATCCACCCGCTCAAGCACAGGAAAATAGGTGCTGACCACGCTTTCCATCCGGTTTCTGTTTTCCACAGCCGTCATGAAACTGTAAATGGTGAACCCCGTAAAACCGATAATGGCGGCGGACACCATGAGAATAATCCTGAGCTGTACAGGAATTTGGGAAAATGAACGCATTGGAACTCCCCTGAAAATGGAAGTCATTGGTCTTTGCGACAGACGGGAAGGGGGAATGTTCCGCACAAAAACCAATGAGCATCCAATGTTTAAATCAAATCATTGACTCCAGCCGGCTGAAAAGGAGGGGGAAGACCGACCGGAGCCAATGAATTTGTAACGCACTGTCATGTCTGTTATGGAATATTTGATTTATAACAAACAGGGATATTTTATTTTTTGTTCAATCAACTGATTGCTCAAAACACGACATCCACGCCCAGTCCATACATATTCACGGCGCCATCAACCGCACCAAGGAAATGACCTCTGTTCGCGAACCCGGTTGCCTCTGCTGTTTCATCCGGAACTTCGACAGATCGATATTCGAGTTTGAGGGAAACCCCCTGATCCAGTTCATGACGAACGCCAAGGATTTTGGTGTTCTGGTGTTTGATCAGGAACGTTTTGTTTTTATCCACAGCATTGATATAAATGTCATAATTCTGTTGGGTGGAATACGTGAGATGTGCCTGCCATTCAGGAGAGATGTAATATCCCGCGGTCGCGTAAACCCCAACCACATTCACATAATAATTTTGGAGGTTTGTTTCATCAACGGTGAACTGGGTGCGTTCCATAATAAACATAAAATTCTGATCATCATAACGTAACCCTTCACTGTTAAAATTTACCGCAGCGTCTTTGAGATAATGCAGATCAGATCCATCAGGGTTGGCATTCACATAGACCTCATCCCATAGAACATGTGATATTCCCAATCTGGCCGTCAGTGAGTCAGAACTCAATTGAAACTGAAAATACTCACTTTGCTTCATATTTCCCCAGTCAATAGAGGTACTTATTCCATTGGATGGATTTTGTTCATGCCAGGATTCGCCAGTGCCTACCCCTGCCTGTATTTGAAACGTATAATCTTTGATCTGCATGGTGTAGAGCAAGTCCAGGGCTTCAATACTGCTGATGGGAACTGTCATATATGCTTCGTCCGGTGGCATCAGCCATGGATAGGTATAACCAACCAGCATGGTATCGGAATACAGGAAGTTAGGCATACGCAATCTTCCCAGTTTGATCTGAAAATTATCTGTCACCTGCCGTCTGACATACAACCAGTCCACGTGAGGTTGATAGCGATCCTGATAATCATGTTCTCCCTGTCCCGTCACCTGAATGGTAAAATCAGTCTGTGGAGACATTTCTACATTCAATTGCAAACCGTATCTGGAATAGCGGTCCATATTTCCCTGATCATTGATTCCGGCATTCATGGGTTCCGCACGGTAATAATCCACCTCTGAATCACTACGCACATAAGCCAATGTGGCAAATCCATTAAAACGGATGTTAGGCGTTTGAGCCAGAACGGATAAACCGCTTAAACAAAATATAATTAGCATTAAAAATCTTTTTAGCATGGGTACTCCTTGAAATGAGAACGTTGGAGATTGAACAGAAAATTGGAAACTAATATTTTTGTGGTCAGATTTATTCATGGTTCCTCCCTATTCCGTAACAGTGAGTACAACCTTGACAGAATCATCGACCAGTTTGCTGTCGATGTAACCAAATCCATCCTTGTTGGATATAATCCACTTCTTGACTTCCTCATCAGATTCAACTTCCAGTGGGGGCTTGCCTTTGCCTGTAAAAATCAGTCTGGCCCAATAAGCTCGAACCTGCTTGAGATTTTTTTCAGTGACCTGCTTGTAAAACAGTTCTTTGAGTGACGCGTTGTCCAGTGCCTCAGCACTGTTGCCGTTGGCGTAGCGCTTCTGTTTTCCCAAAACAATATTTTTGACTTCATCCACAGTCAGACTGTTGACGGCATTTGCCGGATTGACGATCACCACAAAATCCGCATAGGCTATTGAAACCAGACCGACATACAGTAGCGTCATGAGTATTATCCTGATTTTTGTCTTCATGTTCTCCTCCTGATAAAAATTTATGAAATGTGAACAACACTGAACTTGTTTGGGATATGAAGAATCAAACTAAAAAAAGCAAAAACCTTTCTGGTCAAATTGGTTAATTTTTAAAAAAACATTGGTCAATTTGGGCGAAAACCGGAAAAGAATATACCGAGAACGGTAGCCACGGGTTACGTCCCGGGGAAGGCGACAAACCGTGGACTTGCATCGGGACGTAACCCGATGCTACCGTCTCGAAATAATATGTTACGGTAACAATTCTGGTATGTTTATTTTCGGAGATCGCCCTGGTTTTTTTTAGAGGGTTTCTGGAAGTGATCACGAGGAAATGAAGATTCTTTGTATACTCACAACGGTTGAAAGGTGGAACCAGACAGAATGTTATTCCGTGCTTGACACGGAATCCATGGGTACGCGACGCTCTGTGGACTCTGGATACAGGATCAAGTCCGGTATGACACAACTCTTTAAATTCCAGATTTCACACGTCCCAAGTATACAATCAGGAGGCGGATTCACACGGACCGGGTGTTCTGAAAGCCGAATCACGCCTTTAAAAACTGGTCATTGAATTGTTTGAGGATTTTGTCAAGATCGGCCATGTTCCCGTTTTTTGAGGAACAGTTTTCCATCACAAAATAGGCGGTCTGCATGACATCACGCCAGCGTGGATTTTGGGGCAGGGTTTGCGGACTCAGGTATTTATCAAAGGTTCTCACCCGGAAGGTCCCCTGTTTTTCAAGGTAAACTCGCCATATTCCCGATTGTTCTGCCAATTCGATTTTAGTTTTCCCCGTACATTCTTCCCAGAGTTTCAGTGATAAATTCATGATCTGAACTGTCAGTCCCCGTTTCAGTTTGTTTTCTGAATCCTCATCCTGAGTGGGAACACTATCCATGCTGGCGGGAACCAGGCGGGTTTCTCTCTGAAGGGATTCAGGATGATGCGTTAATACACCTTCCATCAAACTTTGCATTGCAGGAGATATTGCTGAAGATTCTTCAGAAAAATACCGGTGTGTGAATCCCAGAGGATCTGTCACCGCATGATCTCGCTCTGGAAAAACACTCACGCTCAAGACATACATAAAATCCGCTGATCCTTTCAGTTTCAGCAGAGTTCCATTCAGAGAAATGGCGATTCCGGTTTTGTGAAGTCCCTGGAGTTCCAACTGTTTGTGCAGCACCAGACTCCCCTGTGAAAAGGACACCGATGCGGTGTTCCACTGTTCCAGGGAATCCGTAGGCAATTCCGGAAACAGAACAAAGATGGATCGATCGAGTAATTTTTCCTGTAAGTATCCGAATAACCGTTCCGCCTGTTGGTTGGCAAAAAGAATCCGGGCGTTGGGATTGAAGGCCAGAATCGCTGATTCAGTGGCATCAAGGATACGCATCATTCTACGTTGGGAGGTTGATAAATATTCTTCCGCCATTTGTCTTTTGCGAATCTCCTGCTGAAGTTTCAGGTTTTCTTCTTTTCGCAATAACGACTGTCGGATATTCAATTGTGAAGCGATTCTTGCCAGCAGTTCATCTTTATACACAGGTTTGCTCAGGTAGTCATTGGCACCATTTCTGAATCCCCGCAGAATATCCTCCGGCTGACTTTTGGCAGTCAGCAAAAGAATCGGCAATTCAAACGCAGTCCAGTGTTCCCTGATTTTCAGGCATAGTTCAAAGCCGTTCATTTCAGGCATCATCACATCCAGCAGGATCATGTCAGGCAGTGGCTCTTTTTCCAGCAGATCCAGAACTTCATGGCCATGCATGGCTGTGGTGACCGAGAAAGATTGATTCGCCAGAAAACTGACCAGCACTTCAAGATTCACCGGATCATCATCAACGACCAGAAGATGCGGAGAACCAGCTTCCCAAAAATCATGAATATCCATCTCGATGGGTCTATCTTCCATCAACATCAAACTGGAATCGATCACTGCGGACCGCGGGGAGGTTTCTGACGAAACAGGCAATGTGAAGAAAAAACGACTGCCATGTCCCAATTGAGATTCAACTCTCATGCGGCCTTTGTGCATTTCCACCAGTTTTCTGGTAATGGACAAACCTAAGCCTGATCCTTCCATATTACTGGAACCCTGGGCAAATTCCTCAAAGATCAGGGGAATCTGGTTTTCCGGAATCCCCGGTCCGGTATCCTGAACACATACTTCCAGAAAATCGCCATGGTTTTCCGCGGTCAGCGTGATTGTGCCCTTGTGCGTATATTTAATCGCATTGCCCAGCAAATTACAAAAAATCTGGAATAACCGATCTTCATCCGCATCAACCAGCGGACAATTTTCAGGAATCCGATTAATCACGGTCAATGATTTTTTTGCTGCCAACGGTGAACATATTTCTATGGACAGACCACTGATCTTTAGAGGAGAAACGGGATGGATGTTCAGTTGGGCGCCGTGATGTCCGAGTTTGGAAAAATCAAGGATTTCATGGATCCAGCGAGACATTTTTCGACCACTCAGTATGATCATTTCGAGATGCTTCCGATTTTTTCCCGGAATTTCCGCGGGGAAGTCCGCAAGGATGGCTTCGGCCAGACCGATCATTCCATGGAGGGGCGTGCGAAGTTCATGGGAGGTTTTCGCAAGAAAGTCTTCTTTCATTTTTCCCATGCGCTGAAGTTCGAGATTCTGTTCACGGATCTGTCGGCCCATCCGTTGAATACCCCTGATGCCCAATACCAGGATCAGGATAAACCCCAGATTCACACTTCCCATGAGAATCCCCATATACACGATTCTTTCCGAGCTGCGTCTCGCTTCCTGAATGGTTTCTGAATAGCGTTGATAACTCCTTTCGTGCAATTGATCCATCATGGCCTGCAACGGTTTGAGATCCTGGGATAAGCTTTCAATCAATTGCAGTGTTTCATGCTCTCCTGTCTGTCCGTTGATAATCATTGTGGCAATTTTCAATCCATTTTGGAAATAGCTCTCCAGTCCGGCTTGAATCTGTCGCAGATCCTCTGTTTTGTCCGGGTCGATGATTTTGAGTTTTTCCAGATGTAGCAGTGCGTCTTCATAATACTTTCCGGCCTCACTCAGCAGCTCTTTTTCCGCGGAAGACGAGGCCTGAATAAACAGTTCACGAATCCGGTTAAATCCATTCAGACTGGCATCAAGTTTTTCCAGCACAGGAAAATGTCGAGTGGTCAGACTTTCCAGACGAACCCTGTTTTCAAGGGCGGTTTTCAGACTGAACGCGGAAAACACCAGCAAACCGATTCCCGCGGCAATAGTGATGGCTACGGTGATGGTTCGGATACGTTCTGCTATCAAGAAGCCTCCAATATTTTAGGAATTGCATTTTAAAGAAGGGGATTGGTCACATTTTCTGCCACTTTGTCGTCTCGAACGAATGTGAGAGATCTTTGAACCCTTGAAAATTCAAGGATTTCTCGTAGTTGATCCCATGGCCCAAGTTATGACCAAACCCCTAAAGAAGAATTAAGGAGATATGAGAAGGGTTGTAGCAAAACATGTTTCAGAATGCAATGGATGCAGGCGTTCTACCTGAAAATGAAGTGAAACAATCAGATCAGGAATTGTTTGATGATAGCGACCAATTCCCTGAAATTGACAGGTTTGTCCAGGCAATGATGAATTCCCCAATTTTCAAGATCTTGCGGAGTAAACACGTCTCCATGGCCTGTTGTCATAATTACAGGCAGTTCCGGCGCGGTTTCTCTCAGTTTTTTAACCAGATGTCTGCCATTCATGTTCGGCATGGAATAATCAGTTACAACAACCGCGTATTTCGCGGGATTTGTTTTCCACATCAGCAATGCCTGTTCACCGTCTTCCGCCAAATCTGAAGAAATGCCCTGTTTTTCAAGGATGGTCTGATACAGATTCCTGAGCATGGGTTCATCCTCAACAACAAGAATATGTTTTGCGTCTTCAGGTGCGGAAGGTTTTTCGCATGGCAGGATTTCAGCGGTTGGCTGAAGCACCGGGGTCGATGGGACGGAAAGCTCAATCGCGGACATCACCTGATTCCGGGAAGAGTCAATGTTTTCAGTGATTGCTTCCGCTCCGGGAAAAAACAGTTCAAAGGTTGTTCCTTTTCCAACTTCGCTCTGAACTCGCATCCGGCCGTGATGCTCCTCTACCTGGCTGTAAACCGTAGTCAGGCCTAATCCGCCGCCGACATCGCCTTTGGTGCTGAAGAACGGATCAAAAATATGGCTCAGGTGCTCCTGATGAATACCACGGCCTGTATCTGCGACACTCAGTTTCACTCAGTTTCTGCTGGCCTCCCGATACAACGGGCACGCTTCACAGGCGTGATCATCGCATTCAGTGACGTATCGCAGACTGATCGTGAGCAGACCGCCTCCGGGCAACATGGCATGAACCGAGTTCACGCACAGATTCAGCATGATTTCAGAGATAGTGCCCGGATCAGCCGTAATCAAAATATTTTCCCGTTGAATCTCCAAACCGTGAGCGACCTTTTGGGGAATGAGACTCTTGAGCAAGTCCAATTCATGAACCAGAAACTCAGAAAGATTCAGCCGTTGTTTCTTATTTGAATTCTTTTTACCGAATTCCATAATTTTTTTTGTCAAATGGCTTCCCCGATGAACTGAATTGTCAATCATATTGATCAGTTTCATCTGTTCTTCGGTAAAGGCAATG
>JADFZZ010000013.1 GCA_015232315.1 SAR324 cluster bacterium
TCTTGATTTCATAATTGGACATAGGATTCTCGCATCAAAAGGTTCTTTTTGGGGGAAAATAACGCAAAATCCAGTGTATTCCTGTTCTACAACATATTCAAATCACCTGCACAGCTCGGAAAATTTCTGGAACAGGGTGACAGTGTCATTGTGGTCAGTCACAGTGAACAGGAACTGGAGCAATTTGAAAAAGAATTCAAAGCCTATCCGATCCTTTGCTGGTGTTTTGATCTCGGACAACCTGACTCAGCAGAGCAACTTTATGCAAAGTGCCATGCAGAACAACCTAAAATTGATGTGCTGATTAACAACGCGGGTTTTGGTATTTTTGAGAATCATGTGGAACTTTCGTTGCCTCGCTTGAAATCCATGCTGAATCTGAACATGAATACGTTGGCGGTGTTATGTCATTTATTTGGAAAGGACATGGAACAACGTGGAAATGGCAACATCATCAATATCGGCTCAACCGCCTCTTTCCAGCCTTTGCCCAGAATGGCAGCTTATGCGGCAACGAAAGCCTTTGTGGTGAGTTTTTCAGCCGCGCTGGCAGAAGAATTGAAACCTGCTGGAGTTTTTGTTTCCTGCGTATGTCCCGGAACAACTCGAACCGCTTTTTTAAATGAAGCAGGAATCATCGCGGACAATGCCCGGATTGGCACCATCTCCTGGATTGCTGATAAAATCGCGATGGAACCGGCACAGGTAGCGGACACAGTCTGGTCCGCCTACCTGGAGCATCAGCCATTTTCTGTGGCAGGCACCTTCAATCAGACACATTACAAGGCCTCACGATTCTTACCGGCCAAAATATTTAAACCGCTGATTTCAAGGCTGTTTGACAAACATTAGAATAAAAGTAAGCGTTCAGCTTTTAGTATTCAGCTTTCAGTGTTTATGTGCCTCAGAAGCATTATGACTCAATAGCAGAAAATATCGTTTGGCTTCCAGGCCTTGAGAATTTCTGAAAACTGATAGCTGACGGCTGAACGCTTACGAATAAAACAGGTTTCACCCTGAAGATGTCAGCGCTTTCAGCAGTTGCTGGGCGTGGCCTTCAGCTTTGACCCGGGGAAATACTTTTGAAACGAGTCCTTGAGCGTTCAGAATAAACGTCGATCGGATAAGACCCATATAGGTCTTTCCATAATTTTTTTTCTCCCCCCATGCCCCGAACGCTTCAGCCAGTTGATGATCCGGATCACATAACAACGTGAACGGCAATTGATATTTTTCAATGAACTTTTGATGGGCGGCTTCCCTGTCAGGACTCACTCCTAAAACAGTGACACCCAGTTTACTGAATTCAGTCCAGTCATCCCGTATTCCACAGGCTTCTTTGGTGCACCCCGGTGTGTCATCTTTTGGATAGAAATAAACAATGACCTTGTTTCCCGCAAACTGCTGTAATGTAACCGGCGTTCCATTCTGGTCGGTGACCTGAATATGGAGAGGCGCAGTATCTCCTGATTTAAGCATGGGTTCCTGTTTCTTAAAGATTATCTGGAAATAATGAAAAAACTCCCATCCTTATTGGCATCAACCGAACCAATTTTCCAGCTCAGACTGGAATCTTTCTGCATTTCATCACTGATAATCATCATTTCAATGGCATTGCTCGGGCTGAAAATTTTAACTTCCTTGAAATATGCCAGCGCTTCCCGTGCATATTCAATGATCTTTTCTTTGCAATATTTCATTAATTCTTCATCTCCCATAATTCCTCCCCATAGAGAATGTTCTTCACTTCGTAGAAAACACAATCTCACCCTGCCATGAATCAGCCGGTGGTGTTTCGATCAGTTTTTCAATCTGTTGCAACAGCAATTTTGAGGCCAGATCATGATTGGTGTCGAGTAATTGCTGAAACCCAGCACGGGCCTGTTCAAACTGACGTAGATAAAATTGTTGGAGCGACTTTTCATACAATGTTGCCATTTCAATCCGTTCTGTCAGTTCCGTCGCATTTGAAGATTCCCCGATCAACTCATAGATCGTAACCGGAAGAGTTTTGCCCTTGACCACAATCCGTCCCAGTTCACGAGTGACAAACTGACCTGCGGTTTGTTTGAAAGTAGCATCACTCATGATCACATCCGTTCCAAACATCTTGTTTACTCCCTCCAGACGGGAAGCAAGATTCACCGCATCCCCAATGACCGTGTAATCATAATGTTCCATGGAACCAATATTGCCAACCACCATGTCACCAGTATTGATGCCGATCCGTACCCTGAGTTCAAAGCCTTGTGACAATTGCCAGCGGTCTCTTAGCTTTTTGGCTTGAGCCTGCATCATCAGCGCGGTTCTGCAGGCCTTGACCGCATGATCTTCAAAATGCAGTGGTGCACCATAAATGGCCATGACCGCATCGCCCATATATTTATCCAGAGTTCCTTTTTGCGCAAAAACGATGCGGGTCATTTCACCAAGATATTCATTGAGTTTTTCCACCAGTTCCAACGGCGTCATTTTTTCGGAAAAGGAGGTGAATCCCTGCAAATCAGAAAACAACGCACTCAGTTCACGAGTTTCTCCGGAAAGTTGAATTTGTTCAGGCGATGCCATCAATTGGTCAACGACCGACGGTGACAGATATCTTTTGAAGGTGGATTGTAGAAAACGCGTCTGCTGAATTTCACTGAAATAGCGGATCAATTGACAGGCAACAAACAACACCCCCAGATTCAATACTGGAAACGCAACGGGAAGAATGACCTGCCGCTGATTGAACAGCAGCACGGATAACCAGAGCCATCCGCCAGACAGGACAAGCAACGCTATGACTTCCAGTACCGGGGACGCCAGTAAAAACAGGACTGATGAAAAAAACAAAAAAACCGTCATGATCCAGAAAAAAGTATTTGTGGAAAATTCATACAGATACCTGTCATTCAGAATCATGTTGATAGCCAGAACATGCAATTCTGCACCAAACGTTGAAAGATAACCATTGAATCTTGTGCTGAACGGAGTTTGAAACGTATCTCCCAGATATTCAATACCGGAACCAATGATTACTATTTTACCCTGAAGGTAATCGGCAGGAAGATCAAAAATATCAATTGCTGAGAAAACTGGAAATGGATTTTGTTCCTGATCCAGACGACTGGGGCTACCCGCAAAATTGAGCGTCAGCATTCCCTGACGCAGAAACGTTTGTGGAACAGGATGTCCGGTGTAAAGGCGGTATAACTGGTCTGAGAACGCGGGGGTCTCTCCGGAACCACCCAGATTGATCCAGCGGACGACGCCATCTGCGCTTTGCCGCACTTCTGTAATGCCTGCCTGAGCATGTTGAGCAAAAACAGGCAGAATATTGCTCATTCCTGCCCTGCCAAATTCGGTAGACTGGTCATCATGCACCGGGATCTGGGCCAGCACTACCTGCTTACCGGCAACAGCCAAGGCCTGCTCAAGGGCGTTATCTCCTTCCTGAAGCAATGTTCCCCAGGTTTCTTGAGTGTCAGGTCCTGTAGCGGGGCGATCCAGAATAAAATCAATGCCAATACCTGCCACCTGTTTTTCATGGAGATTCTGTATGAGTTCCGCCAGAAGTTTGCGGGGAGTGGGCAATATTACGCCATACTGATCAGTGGTGAGTTCATCCACCAGAGCCAGAATCACTGGTGAATTGTCATAATCCTGAGGTCCTCTGAGCAAAAACCGGTAATCCTGAGACCGAAGTTCCATCGGTTCCATGAACACTCTTGAAAAATCCAGAAAAATGAATCCGCTTAGCAGAACGGAGAGGACCATCCCAGCCAGAATTTTATGAACAGGTTTGAGTTTTTGCAGCATGGCAGGGTCTCTTTGAATAATAACGGAAGGAAATGTTCGTGATATTTAACCACGAACATTGAAAACTCAGCTCTCGATCTTGAAAATTTCCTGGATCAATTGCTTGAAGGTTGCTTTGGGCAATGCTCCCATCGCCATTTGTGGTTTTTCGTTCTTTGGAACAAACAGCAATGCCGGAATGCTGCGAACCCCGAACATAGCGGCCAGTTCCTGTTGTTCTTCTGTGTTGATTTTATAGATATCCACTTTGCAACAATATTCCTTGGCAAGTTCCTCAAGAACAGGGGCTACCATTCTACAGGGGCCACACCAGTTGGCATAAAAATCAATAATACAGGGATTTTCTCCCTTGAAACTCCACTCTTTTGATTTTTCAAAATCAAAAACTTTTTCCTTAAATGTTTCTTTGGTCAGATGTTCCACATTGGCCATAAAAGTCCTGTCAGTGAGAATGATTTTCCGGGATTTCATAAAACGCCTTCTGGACCAACCCGGTTCAGGTCTACAGTTAGACAACTTTTGCCACTTCAGGTATTTCTGATTTATGTCATAGTCAATGCTTGAAGAGCAAGGTCAAAAATTGTATTTTTACCTTTGACTTTACAAAATGTCTTTGACAAGTCCAGATAATGAACCAGACATTGACGGCTGAAAACTTTCGAGCTGTGCAGGTACTTTTTTAGCCACGAAGTACACGAAGAACACAAAGTAAAAAAGGGAATATGTACCAGAAAACTTGAAAATCAGGGTTTCACGGAGGACTTCATTTATATAAAAAACCTTTTTTTCGTGTTCTTGGCGTTCTTGGTGGCTCATTTTCAAACCACCTGCACAGGTGGAAAACTTTCAACGCATGAATGGGAAGACGTGTTATCAGTATCGAGATAACAACAGTTGGCATTTTGGAGAGTATCATGAACAAATATGAGCTGAAAAAGCTGTTTTTGCTTTGGGGATGTCTTGTTGGGATCAGTGTGGCAAAAGCTCTCTGGCATTATGAGAACGTCATCACTCTTTTAGTGGATTTAGTATTGTTCATGATTTTGGACGCGGGACTTACGACAGCAATCTGGTGGTATTGGCGTAAGGAAAACCATGACACTTCAGCCAGATATCAGTCAACCCTTGAGCATATTTATTTCAATCTGGAGGAACAGTCTGTTCCTGAATTTCCGTCATTTGGATCGCTTTCTGAGAACCTGGGTGCCTCCTTGGAACGGCTGAATGAACGTATGGAACAATTCCAGTCAAGCTATTCCCAATTAGCGAATGGTGCTGAAGATTTAACGGATTTACAGGATAAAATCGGACAACAGGCCCAGTTGGCAGACAACAAGTTGTTTAATGGACAGCAAAACCTGGAGTCATTGCTGAAATTATTGCAGACTGTCGCTTCAGGCACAGAAAAAGCCTATTCCAATATCGTTTCTGTTTCGTTTGCCATGGATCAACTGAGTTCAAACATTGATACGGTCGCCGCGTCAGAAACACAGATTGCCATCAGTATCAAGGATATCAACAACCATATTTCCACCATCAGCCTGGATATCAGAAAAATCTCCCAGTTTCTGGATAATTTTTCATCCTCGCTGCAATTGATCCATAAAAACACCAAACAGGCTATCCAGGTTACCGGAGAAGTACAACAGCATGCCAACACCTCGCTGAATGAAATGAAAACTCTGGAAGACAGAAGTAAACAGATTGGAAAAATAATAAAAATAATCGAAGCCATTTCGCACAAAACCAACATGCTGGCACTCAATGCCGCCATAGAAGCCGCCAGCGCGGGAGAAGCCGGAAAAGGTTTCGGGGTAGTTGCTTCAGAAGTCAAAAATCTCGCACGTCAAACACTGGAAGCGGATCATGAGATTGAAGAGTATATCACCCAGATCCAGCGGTATGCAACCAGCACTCTCGGGCACACAGACAAGGTTTATCAACTGGTTCAGCAAATGGTCGAAGTCAGTCAGACTGTTGATCAATCCATGTCCCGAAGCAATCAAGCCGCGCTTGAAATCAAACAGGCCATTGACGAAATTTCACAGTCAGCCATGGAATCCGCTCTGCATACCAAAGAAGCTTCGACAGGACTGGATGAAATCACCAATTCCATCAATCAGGTTTCCAATACCGGCCGTCAAATCGCTCATCGTTTTTCAGAGGCTTCCCGCGAACTCCTGAGTGTCGCGAAAATCAGTGGTAACTTTACAGGTACGGTTAAATCATCCATCCAGGAAATTCATGAAGTACAACATGTTATCTCCGCAATCCAGGAACTGGACGCACAAAGTCGTCAAGTGATTGACAATCTTGTTGAGGGTTTACAACACCATGAAAAAAAAGAGGTTGATCCGGATTTGGAGCTTGAACCTGAAACGTTATTACCTCATCCCAAAACACAGGAAATGTCACATACACCTGTGATTGCGGGTAACCCAACTCCAGTTCCCTCACAGGAAATCAAAGACTCGGACATTCTCTCGACAGCCCCGAATCCAAAAGAGGTCAGTGAGACAACTGATGAAAAAACAGACAACCAGGAAACTCAGGCAACGATGACTTCCGGGTTGGAAAATAACCGTGAAAAACCATCCTCAGATTCTTCTGACACTGAAGAAGAATATGATTTTTTTGTTTAACCTCCAGCAAGGATTACCGTATGTCATTACTCACATGGTCGGAAGCGTTTAGTGTGAAAATTAATTCTATTGATGAGCAGCATAAAAAACTGATCAACATGATCAATGGACTGCATGACGCGATGCAGTTGGGCGATTCAAAAAAAGTCATTGAAAAAATACTGGAAGGACTGGCTGTTTATACGGTAAAACATTTTGGTTATGAAGAGGAATTATTCAGGAAATATGGCTATCCACAATCAGAACAACACATCAGGGAGCATCAGGCTCTGGTCAATCAGGTAGTGGCTTTGCAAAAACGACTCAGTACTGAAGAAAGTTTCATGCTGGGAGTAGAGATTCTTGAGTTTTTAAAAAACTGGCTGATCAATCATATTCAAGGCAGTGACATGAAATATTCAGCGTTTCTTGTCGAAAAAGGTGTGATTTGATCAGAATTGTTATTCATCAATAAAAAAGGAGTATTATGGACACATCATCTCGCTGGACCCGATTTCAAACTTTCTATCAAAACTACAAATCTTTGGGAATGGCACTGGATATTTCCAGAATGAATTTTTCTGCGGACTTTTTTGAAAAGCACCAGTCCTCCATTCAGCAGGCACTGACATCCATGAATCAATTGGAAAAGGGTGCCATCGCCAATCCTGATGAAAACCGGATGGTTGGCCATTATTGGCTACGGAATGCAGACCTTGCCCCCACAGCGGAAATTGCCAAAGTCATTCGTGATACCGTGGAAAAGATCATTGAATTCTCCAGTTCCATCCATCATGGTCATATCAAATCCCAACGTGGTAAAAATTTCAGTCAGGTGCTCCTGATCGGAATTGGCGGATCGGCGTTAGGCCCTCAGTTTGTGGCCAACGCGCTGGGAGGCAGTGATGATCTGATGAGTTTTTATTTTTTTGACAACACCGACCCTGATGGGATGAATCGGGTGTTGTCCAGAATCGGATCCAGACTGGATGAAACCCTGACACTGGTGATTTCCAAGTCTGGCGGAACCAAGGAAACACGGAATGGCATGCTGATCGCCAAGGCGGCCTATGCCAGGGCAGAGTTGAACTTTGCCAGACATGCCATTGCGATCACGGGAGAAGGCAGTGAACTGGACAACCTGGCCAAAGAAGAAGATTGGCTCAGTCGTTTTCCCATGTGGGACTGGGTGGGCGGTCGTACCTCTGAAATTTCAGCCGTTGGGTTGCTGCCAGCCGCACTTCAGGGGATTGATATTGAAGGCATGCTCCAGGGAGCCCATGACATGGATGAAGCAACCAGAAATGTGAATTTGCTCCAAAACCCCGCGGCGTTGATTGCCCTGATGTGGGTACACATGGGAGAAGTCGGCACCACCAAAGATCTGGTGTTTCTGCCTTACAAAGACCGACTGGAATTGGTGAGTCGGTACCTACAGCAGTTGATCATGGAATCCATTGGTAAAGAAAAAAATCTCAAGGGTGACATCGTGCATGAAGGCATTGTTGTTTATGGTAACAAGGGTTCAACCGACCAGCATGCTTATGTTCAGCAACTTCGGGAAGGTCCGGCAGATTTTGCGGTAACTTTCATTGAAGTGTTGAAAGATGAACCGGGAACCAGTCTCATTGTGGAAGAAGATGTGACTTCCGGAGATTATCTGCACAGTTTTTTCATGGGAACCCGAAACGCGCTGTATGACAATGCACGGGAATCCATGACTATCACCATAGATGAAGTATCACCAAAAACGGTTGGCGCCCTGATTGCGTTGTTTGAACGGGCCGTAGGTCTATATTCGTTTATGAAAGGAATCAATGCCTATCATCAGCCGGGCGTTGAAGCCGGTAAAAAAGCCGCCACAGAAATGATCGCCATTCAACGAAAAGCTTTGGCTCATTTGCGAAACAATCCATCCAGATCGTTTTCTGTGGAAGAACTGGCACGTGAACTGGATTCTGAAAAATCCCTTGAAGAACTGTTCAAGATCCTCAATCATCTTGCGGTTAATCAACGTGTGTACGTTGAACCCGCCAGCACTGTGTTTGGCTCCACATATAAAATCAAAAACTAAGGAACTTTCAAAAAACAACATGGAAAACTTTCTGGTTACGAACGTCCCGTTCGTGACCGTTCCATAAAATTTGATCCTTGATGTTCCACCTGATTTGTGTTTTCTCACGTAGGGGCAGACCTGTGTGTCTGCCCGGGATCATGGCAAACACACAGGTTCGCCCCTACAATTTAATGAAAAACATTGGGAACTATGGAAAAAGCTACATTCGCAGGCGGTTGTTTCTGGTGCATGCAACCACCTTATGACCAGCAAGCAGGAGTTCTTTCCACAGAAGCAGGGTATATGGGTGGAACAACGCTGGATCCCACCTATGAACAGGTTTGTTCAGGAACTACCGGGCATGCGGAAGTCATTCAGGTGACCTTTGATGCTGAAATTGTAAACTATGAAACCCTGCTGGAAATATTCTGGAAAAATATTGACCCAACCACAATCAACCGTCAATTTGCCGATCAGGGCACCCAATACCGCACCGCGATTTTTTATCATAATGAATCCCAGCATCAACAAGCTCTCGCCTCAAAAGATCGATTGCAGAAAACCGGAAAATATTCTGGCCCCATCGTCACAGAAATCTCTCAGGCCTCCAGGTTTTATCCCGCGGAAAACTACCATCAGCAATATTATAAAAAGAACTCCCTGCACTATGAAATGTATAAACAGGGCTCCGGCAGGGCCGGTTATGTAAAAAAAATGTGGGGAGATCAACACTGACGTTGCTCTTGTCATTCCCCTGTGGTTTATATTATTAATGCCTGTTAATCTCCAACATCAATCTACCCCACTTTCCCTCAATCAGGAGTTGTATGGCTATTTCCCGAAAAATGGAAGAATCCATGAGTCGGTCTTCATGGATACGTCAAATGTTCGAAGAAGGCGAACGTATGAAACAAATTCATGGTGCCGCGAACGTGTTTGATTTTTCACTGGGAAATCCTGTGTTGGAGCCGCCTCCTGAAGTACATGCGTCGTTGATCAGGTTATTGCAGTCCAATCATGGACTTCACCGCTACATGCCGAATGCGGGACTTCCCGGCACACGACAATTTGTGGCCGATGAACTGAGTCTGCAAAGTGGTTTGAAATTTGATAAAACTGATGTGGTCATGTCCGTTGGCGCTGGTGGTGGCCTGAACGCCCTGTTCAAGGCGATTCTGGATCCTGAGGATGAAGTCGTGGCGTTGGCACCCTATTTTGTGGAATATGGGTTTTATGTGGATAACCATGGTGGAAAACTGGTGGTTGCGCATACAGACAAAACCTTCCAACCGGATCTGAACAATCTGGATGCTGTGATGACATCAAAAACCAAAGCGGTCATCATCAATTCCCCGAATAATCCAACAGGGGTCGTCTATTCCCGGGAAACAATCAATCAACTGGGCGCGTTTCTTCGTGAACAGGAAAAACAATGGGGACATCCGATATTTCTGATTTCCGATGAACCCTACCGGAATATTGTGTTTGATGACATCCACCCCGGCAATGTTTTTTTAAGCCATCCTAATTCTGTCATGGTAACTTCTCATTCCAAGGATCTGGGACTTGCTGGCGAAAGAATCGGTTTTGTGGCCATCCACCCGGACATGGAAGACCGCAAAGCACTGCAAAACGCACTGGTGCTGACAACCCGTATTCTTGGCTTTGTGAATGCGCCGGCATTGATGCAACACCTGTTGCCTGAACTCAAAGGCGTCCGGATTTCTTCCGCGATCTATCAGGATTTGCGTGATCTGTTTTATGACGCGCTTACAGGGATGGGATTCAAAATCATCAAACCCCACGGAGCCTTTTATATGTTCCCGGAATCGCCAGTGAACGATGAAATTGAATTTATCAGGCAGGCCCTGACTGAAAATTTACTGCTTGTTCCCGGACGTGGGTTCGGATCCCCAGGCTATTTCAGGATCGCTTATTGTTTTGAGCGTGACAAAATCGAACGTTCGTTGGAACGTTTTGAGCGACTCGCCCAATTTTACGGGCTTTAGAACATCGAAACCAGGAGCATGGAAGTGCTTTATTCAGCAGGCTTTTCAGCTTCAGGTTTGACTGGAGGCTCAGGAAGTTTCTGTTCTGGAAGGATTTCTCCATTTTGGATTTTTTCACGGAGACGTTCAGTCATTTCATGGGCAAATTTTTCCTGAAACTGTTGCATGAACGCGTCTTCAAATTTTTTCATTGCTACTTTTTTCAGTTTCCTGCGAGTGTGCAGGAAACTCATCAGCAGTCCTCCCAGAAAAGAGCAGACAATCAGAGCGACAAGATACAACCATTTCATTTTCAGTCTCCGGGGGTGCGGGCTTTTCCATGAAAGAAAAAGCCCTGAGGGATCATTTGACAGGAAAATCAGGGAAGTTTTTCGAGTTCTTTTTCAATGGCTTTGCCAATCGCTTGCCATGCTCTCAGATCAGCCTGGGTTTTTGTTCTGAACTGGTACAGTCCATTGACATATTTCTGGGTCGCTGAATAATCAACTTCCATTTCTCCACCATTGATTGTGACTTTCATCAGAACACGTTCCCCTTTTTGTCCCACAGTTGGACCAGCCATGCTCTTTTGTTTTCCACCGATGTCAATCACTGTTTCAGCCTTGACCGGGTCATTTTCGAGAATAAACCCTTCTGTATGAAAACATTTCTGCACCCCTTCGCACTTCAACGGCAGATCAATATTGGTCACAAAAGGATTCTTGCCCGGATAAGGAACAGTATCAATCACAAGCAGTGTTCCGTCTTTTTGCAGGGTAATGCCCATCAGCAGATTGGCGCCCATAGGAATGACCTTGTTCAGCACAAAGGACAGGGATGAATTTCCAATTTTAATATTGACTGAAAACTGAAGTTCTCCTCGCTTCAAGGCTTCAGGATCATAGATAGTATTTTCAACTTCACCAAACACGACAAAGCACGGAACAGGTGCGTTTTTACACAAGTCGTCGGATGCCCAACCATATCCGGCCATAACCCACAGCAAGGCCATGACACCAATTGTTCGTTTCAATATTACTTTCATGCGCGTCTCCAAGCAATTCTGTTTTTAATTTAAATCCGGCATATTACCGCCCCAGTTGACACATAGCAAACTTCAGGCCACGTGTCAGCAAGTTTTTTATATAGAAGCCGAAGAAAATTAGTAAGCGTTCAGCCGTCAGCTATCAGTTTTCAGGAATTCTCAAGGCCTGGAAGCCAAACGATATTTTCTGCTCTTGAATCAAGAATGCTTCTGAGGCACATAAACACTGAAAGCTGAATACTAAAAGCTGAACGCTTACGAAAATTATTTGATAAAAAGATCATGATAAATCTGAAATTTTTTGTTATCAATAAAGACAACGCATTAAATGACACTTTGTTGTTTCTGCTGAGTGTGTGAGAACTGTGCATAATCACCCACTTTTAATTCAAGAAAAAATATACCTGTATGGTCTGATTTTTGGATATGACGGTCAGAACATTTTTAATTTTCAGACACCATAAGCCATAACTTAATATGCGAATTACTTTGTCAAAAATTGTGATCCTGGCAGGATTGATCGGTATTTTGACCGGACTGAGCCTTGCAAGTTGGGAATCCATCAGCCTTAGTGATCTGCATCAACAAACCGCATATCGGCAACAACTCAATGAATATTTGAATAAATTACAGTCCGATCTGGATCTGGCCGGAAAAAAGCATTTGGCTCTGCTTCAATTGTCTGTCCCGGAACAAACTCAATCCAGCGATGCTTTGCTGGAAGCAATCATTCCAAAGCTTGATTTTCAAGGATTTCCAGAAAAATCCCGTGCTTCAATGAAGCAATCCCTTCAGCAATACATTGAGGCACTGCGGCAATTCAGAAACACAAGCGTTCCCCTTTATTCTCCAGACTCCGCAACTCGGAAAACGCTGTCAATCGTTCAGGAACAGGAAATACAACAGGGATTGGCAATTCACAAACTGCTGTCCAGGGTTGTCAGTCTGGTAGAATGGACCCGACAAACTTACAGTTACCTTCCTGAAGACACCTCCGTTCATGAGGATTTGCTCAACTCAGTCAAACAGGAATGGCTACTACTGCGAGAGCAACTTCATTCAACCTGGACCGGATCTTCCGGGGATCTCAATGAACTGGAAAGCCGTTTATTGACTTACATCGGTTCCGTTCAACAGATTTCGATGCTCTACAGTAAAAACAGGATCAAAGGTGGAGTGGAGGAACTCAGGATTCTGGAATTTATCCAGCAAATGCAGGAATCGCTCTCACTTGGACAAAACCAGGTATTACTCCGTTACCTGCAATTAGAAAACTCCCGTTTACGCTTCTTTCAGACTCTGGATCAATCTGAGCAGAACCTGATGAACAAAGATCTGGTGGCACTTTACAATTCGCTGAATTCGGCAAAATCCAACGCCATGCTTCAAAGCATACAGCAGGAACAGCAGCGCTTTGCTGAAATGATCCAGGCCAAAACAGAATTTCAGACAAGTCGGCAGGAACTTCAGGTTTCATGGGATCTTCTGGAATCTCGCTGGCAATTGCTCAGAAACGAAGTGCTCACCCCTCAAGAGGAATATCCATGGTTGTTCGTCCGCTGGATTCTATGGGGGGTTCCTGCCGCTATGGGATTTTTTATTGCGGGAATTGTTTTTTTCTGGATGACTTACCAGAAAAAAACACAGACGAAAATGAATCAGACCGGGCGGGAATTGAGTGATGTTGCCATCCGCCTGTCCAATAATACGGAAAGCCAGGAAAGTACGGTGAATGATATTGTGGTGATTCTGGAAGACATGGATGTAACAATTAAGCACATTTCCGAACAGGCGACACTGATTGTGGATGCCGCACATGAATCAGAACGCCTGGCAGAATCAGGTGGGAACGTCGTCCAACATACGGAAGAGGCCATGCGAAGGATTCAGGAATCGTCGGAGCAGATGGCAGAAATCATTACCACCATCACGGATCTTGCGGAACAGACCAATCTTCTGGCATTGAATGCGGCGCTTGAAGCCGCACGGGCCGGTGAACATGGAAAAGGCTTTGCTGTGGTTTCTGATGAGGTGCGCAAACTGGCTGAGCGCAGTGCAAAGTCCGCATTGGAAATCACAAGGTTGATTGAACAAAGTCGGGAGCGTGTGAATGAAGGCACGGTGCTGTCTCGTGATGCGGGCAGTACCTTGGGATTGATTGTAACCCAGGTCGAACAAACGGCGGCGCTGGTGGATACAATTTCAGAAACCAACCAGTCTCAGGTTTCCTTTGCTGAACAGATCAGCGATTCCCTGCGAAAAATTTCGATGGTGGTCCGTACCAATCGGCATACGATTGAATCGTTGTTTGGCTCGGTCCGTGAGTTGATTCCCTCCAGGGGACAACCCCGCATGTCCCACGCAAAAACACCGCAAAAGTCGTTATCAGAGAACAAAAAGTCACACACCCCCCCGCTGCTGAGTCAATCCGCAAAAATCTCTGAAAAAAAAATGGTACAAAAACAGGATAAAAAACAAAACAAGGCCTTTCTGGACTGGTAGTTCATCATTACTCGACAGTGGTAAGTTCTCAGCTTTCAGTTCTCATTTTTTTTGAGTTTATTGAAATTATTATGATTTTTTATATAAGCCAAAAAGCTTATTTGAAAGTTTGATGTTTAGGAAATTTTTAATTTCAATGACTTACAAAAAGCTGAAGGCTGATAACTTAAAACTTACAACTCTTGAGATCATTAAAGGAAAATTATGTCACAAATATTGATCATCGATGATGAAGTAATGATACGAGACATGCTGTCGAATAGTCTGAATAGAAAAGGTTACAGCACAATGACGGCTGAAGATGGCGCAAAGGGGTTGGAAATTTTCCGGCAGCATAGGCCGTATGTCATTATTCTGGATTTGAATATGCCCAAAATGAGCGGTCTGGAGTTTTTGAAACAACTCGACCCGGAAATTCTGACCCAATTTGCCATTATTGTTCTGACTGGTCATGGGGGTGATAAAGAGATTGAAGAATGCTATCGTCTCGGTGTGCAATCGTTTTTAAGAAAACCGGTCAATCTGTTTGAACTCAAGGGAATCATAAAGCGGGCTTTTGATTTAAAGGAGGCAAGTGATCAGGTTGTTCAACTTTCCAGTAAACTGACTTCCATGCTGAGAAATCTTCCCGATCTGATCTGGGAATGTGACACCAATCTTGTTTTCAGTTATGTGAGTGAAAATGTGAAAAGTATTCTGGGTTATGAACCACAGGATCTGATCGGGAAAAGTATTTCTGATTTTCTGGTTGACGAGGATGTGACCCAGTTTTATTTCAAATTTAAAAAAGATGTTTCATCCCTGAGCGTGGAAATCCGTGAACTTACTTTGCGGTTCAAAGCCAAGGATGGGAGCATCCTTCCCATGATGATTTCCGCCAATCAGGAACGAGATGTTCAAGGCAATGTCAAAGGCATGACAGGAATCAATCGGGATGCGTCCACACTTTCTTCACTGGAAAAAAGCATTGAAAATATGACAGAGAACATGCTGATCAAGATCAATGAACAATGCCGGTTGATTTATGCGGATCCTGATGTGTTAAAGTACTTACCATCCTCGCTCAACCTGGAAACAACCCCCCTGGACTTCATCAGTATGATCACGGATCCCTCGTTGGGGGCCCTGTTTCCATTCGCTTTTGATCAGCAGGAAGATCTCCCTTTTCCTGTGGATGTTGTGCTTAAAGATGATGCCGGAAAATCAAAAATATTCAGAGTGAAACTGGGTTTCAACGCTGAAGAAAACTGTTTGCAGGGACAAATGCTTCCTTCTGGAGCAAATGACCAGGTGGCCGTTATGAATGAAAAAATGGCGGAGCAGGAGAAGGCCCTGGAAAACTCGATCATGATAGATGAGGACACTCGCCAGAGTATCCTGTCAGACAGCAACAATCTGGCCAATGAAATACTCGGTTTGATCAAGTCGCTTGAACCCTTCGGGTTTGAAGGGAGTAAGCTGTTCAACATCGAAGAATACACCCTGTTCATTCGCGGAAAAAACATGGCCGATTACATTGAAAAATTAAGGATGCTGGGCAACAAGGTGCATGGACTCAAGGGAACCTCGGGTTTCTTGATTCCTGCCAGCAAGGAATTATGTCATCGAATGGAAGAAATCACGAAACCGCTTGCTGACCATAAACTCATATTGATCCGCCCTGTCGCATTGTTGCTCAAACAATTTCTGTTCAAGATTCAGAGCATGCTTGAACAATATGGACAGGATCCTGAAACGGATTTTGATCTTGAGGACTGGCCTTTAAAAATTGAACAGGCTCTCGAATCATCACGTTCCTTCATTGGGGATCAGGAGAAAATATTTGTCAAACTGTTGCAGGAACGAACCAGCGATGCCGGAGAAGTCCGGATCAGGAAAGAAGAATATCTGTCTGTTTCACTGTCAGGCTATGAAAAACTGTCTGAACAAATCAAAAACATGTTTTATATGGTTTCCGCGAATATTTCAGAGGAATCATTGATTCAGGTTTCTAACACCTACAATGATTTTCTGGACACTCACCAGCGGATCAAAAAAGTACCACTGGATATGTCACGATATGAACGTCTCATTCCCAGCATCGCGGTTCAATATAGCAAACTGGCCAGCTTTACCTACATTGACCATGGTGTTCACGCTGACAAGGAGTTTTGGAATGCCATGCATGAAATTTTCAATCACAGTCTGAAAAACTCGGTCATTCATGGCATTGAAACTGTTAAGGAAAGGGAACAAATCAACAAGCCTGAAATTGGAAATATCACTGTCGAAGTTCAGGAAGATGCCCTGCATCTTTATATAACAGTCAGGGATGATGGTCAGGGAATCAATATGCCCAAAGTGATTGAGAAAGCGCTTGAAAACCGCATCATCACCAGGGAACAGTTGGATCAAATGACTGATGAGCAGATCCTTGCTCTTGTCTTCATTCAGGGCGTTTCCACAGCGGAAAAACTGGATGACAACGCCGGAAGAGGCGTGGGTTTGAATGCGGTCCATGAAGCTATGCTCAAATTTCAGGGCACCTGTAGCATTCAATCAAGCCCGGGAAAAGGCACCAGTTGGAATTTCATATTCCCCAAAAGCAATGTTTCCATTCCCTGCTTTGTCGTCACTGTCGGCAGTTTCAAACTGGCCATTCCTGAAGACAGTGTTGAAGCCTTTCACGGATACCGCACAGAAAATCTCACCCACCTCAATCAGAAACTGGCCTATCATTATCAGAATGAAGCGATCCCTGTGCTGGATTCAAGATCATGCTTTGATCAGGATGTGGTGATTGAGGAAAATCATATCCGCAGGATTCTGATTCTGAAAACCCGCTTTGAAAAAATGGGACTGATCATCAATGACATCATCTATCATGCGACCCTCCCTTTGCTGGCATTGCCTGAGGAATTCAAGCCTGTTCCTGTCTATCTGGGCGCAACGTTACTCGGAAATGATCCGATTCTGGTGTTTAATGCCAATTCCGAAGTATTGAATCAGGCCTGAGTGTCCGAAGGACCAAAAACTCAAACTATAGGCACCTTTCATTAGTCAGGGAAATCTTTTGACTGTGTTGTCGACCTTTGATAGGTTCCCCTCCCATTCATTTGATGAATCATTTATTCGGGAGGGAGGCCCTTGGTTGAGTGCAACGCCAACAATTGATTCCATCCATCACAATGTGTCTCCTTTGGGGAATGTTCCTGATTCCCTGTCAATCCTGGGCCATTGAGCCAGACCAGCCTATGACCGAAACCGGGTTGAAACACCTGATGCAGTTGAATATACAAAGTATGGTGATTTTGATGACAGGAATTTTGAACAATGAAAATTACCAGCAACTGTTGTTTCAGGCCTATGGCCTTCAGGAACATGCCACCCAGCTTCTGGATTACAATCAGGGCAACAATCTTCCAGATCGCAAAGCGTTCTATTCCTATGCGATTCAGATGCAGTCACATGCCGGACATTTGATCAACACCATCCTCCAGATTCAACGAAGATTTGGAACGCATCCCCAGGAATCAGCGGCCTTGAGAGTTGTCGCAATCAGGGAATTCGGAGGAATTCTGACAATGTGTGTGAGCTGCCATACCGTGTTTAAAAAAACTGAAACAACAGAGGCAAAATGACGACTTCCAGCCATAACCAATCCAATTGCCTCGAATGTCCACACTGGACCGGGGACATCTCAGCCTGTCTGTCGTTTACAAATCCATGGTCCACGAGCAAACAGATTCATTGTTCTTTGCTAAACCGAACCTTTGTGATGGAAATAATGACCCGTCAAAATTCCGAACAACTGGAATCTATCAACGATAAAAGGCCAAAGTTTAGTGAATCCTCAAAAGGAAAAAGATATCTTCATCCCTCCAGATTGGTCTTATCGTAGAGCAATAGAATAATTCGGGCACTAAAAGTAGTGTTGGGAGGTGCTGTCTTTGGTGGGTTTGGATTCCGCAAATTAAAACAATATCATGTCTGTGCCCCGACTTCTTTCCAGATTGAAACAAAGTGGGTGATATTTCCCCATTCATCCTTGATGGGTGTGATGGTTTGATCGACATCAAATAAATCTCCATTTTTGCGTCGATTTTTAAAAGACAATCGGACCACCTTGCCGGAGTGGATTTCTTTCCAGAAAAAATTGTAAAATTTTTCATCATAAATGCCTGATTTTACAATAGAGGGTGTTTTCCCCATCACTTCATGGCGTAGAAATCCCGAGATTTTTTCAAAGGCGGGATTCACAAATTCAATTTTCCCCTGAAAATTAGTAATCACAATGCCATCAGCCGTTTGATTGACTGCATCAGACAATTTCTGCAGTTCTTTTTCTACAATTTTACGTTGTGAGATTTCATATTCCATTTTCTGATTGAGTTTTTGTAATTCCGCAGTACGGCTCACCAGAGCTTCTTCAATGCTCTTTTGCTGTAGCTCAACCTGCACCTGAAGAAACGCATGTGAAATCTGGGCCAGAAGTTCCTCATAGGAATACTGTTTTTTTACATAGGCAAAAACACCATAATTGATAAACCGTTTCAAAAATTCTTTTTCAATATCTTCTGCATGTAAAATCACTTTGGCCCAGGGTTGGTGATGTTTGATGTTATGTACCAGTCTGACACCCTCACTGTCAACCATGCTGGTGATGACCACATCCCACTCATATTCCCGACCGATCAGGGTCACATCTTCCGGAGACTTGCAGAACGTCGGGATGATATCCGTATTGTCCAGCAATTCCTTCAAGGCGAGAACCTGTTCATAATCATTCTCAATGATAAGCAACCGTAATAGTTTCATAGCCAGTCTCAAGAATGTTGAATAGAGTCTTCCAGCACACGGATCCGTTCAAAAAGTTCTTCCAGACGATTGATTCGTGCCTGGGTCTGACGCCATTCGTCAAGAGGTCGTCCCGGCATTCCAGCCACTACGCTTCTATCCGGGGTTTTTGCTGTAATCACGGCTCGAGCGGCTACCGTGACATGATCGCCAACTTCCATATGATCCCTGATTCCTGACTGTCCGCCCAAAATCAGGTGATGGCCGGTTTTGGTGCTGCCACCTACGGCTGTTTGGGCAGAAATCAATGCCTGCTCACCAATATCGACATTGTGAGCAATCTGAACCTGATTATCAATTTTGCTCCCTTTGCGGATCAACGTCTGATTGAATCTGGCCCGGTCAATTGTGGTGCATGAACCAATCTCAACATCATCCTCCAGAACTACAATTCCGACCTGTGGGATTTTAATGTTGATCCCCTGGCGCTGGAAATATCCATGCCCATCCGAACCGATCACTGCACCGGCGTGGATCGTCACCCTGTCGCCGATCCTGCATTCTTCACGGATCACCACATTGGGATAGATCATACAATCCCGGCCAAGGCGTACATTTTCCATAATCACACAGCCAGCATGAATCCAGGTGTTAGCACCAACAATCACCCCCGGATAAATCACTGCGTGAGGTCCAACAGTCACCCCGTCTGCCAATTGTGTTCCGGGATATATCACAGCGTTTGGATGAATGTTGCCATCCGGTTCGGGTTGCGGATGCAACCACTCGGTTATCTGCACATGTAAGGCGAGTGGATCTTCGGAAAATATCAGATGGTGATTGGGACTGTTGATATCAGGAGGAACAATGATGGCAACTTCATTATACAGTGTGTCACTGAAATCCGCATGGGTTTGATGCGCCATTCCCCGTGGAATCGGCACACTGGTCATCCCCATCGGCGAGGTGATGTAACAGATACCTCCGGGAGACAACTGATCCACCCCACAAGCATGAGTCAGAAGGAGATCCCCATTTCCCTGGAAAGGTACTTCAAAATACTCCGACAGTTCTTTAAGTGTGTATTGCATAAACAATCCTGGAAGTGAACATAGGATATTTTTGATTGAATGTACTGAACAGATAAGTACCCGAACAAAGGTTACAGATTTATGGTCGGTAATACAATAATGTTTCAGGATATTCCAGTGAGGTCTTGTCGCAAATGTTTTTTTTATATGGTTTCAACTTGGAGCCTCGATTGAAAAGGTGTTCTACTCCACATAAATGGGAGAGTAAAGCAAGATTTCCATTACACATCAATCGCCTCCAACAGACCCTTTGAAGTGACTATAGTCCTTGTATTATGGCTTGCCAAAAAAGAAGCTTTCTGTTTTAACAGGCTCATCTTCATTGTCTGTGTCCCGTTTATTCACAATGAGGAGAAAACTCTTCACCGGCATGTTTCTGTCTGAACAGGCTGTTACTCAACAACATTGAAAATAGAAGGAGAATCATGAAACTCAAGCACCTCATTTTGGCAGTATTTGTCTTATGGATAACCCCGGTTTATGCCGATACCATTTCTCTACGCGCTGATGAATGGTGTCCTTACAACTGTAGTCCGGAAAGTGCCAAGCCAGGATTCATGATTGAAATTGCCAAAGCCATTTTTACCGGGGCGGGACATCAACTGGATTATCAGATTCAACCCTGGGCAAGAGCCATTGAAGACACTCGCGGTGGAAAATTCAACGGAATTATAGGTGCCTCCAGAGGAGATGCTGAAGACTTTATTTTTCCTGAAAATGAGCAGGGAAGCCAGACTATGTCGTTTTTCGTCAAAAAAGGCGATTCATGGACATACAGCAATCTTGATTCCCTGAAAAATCGGGTCCTCGGTGTCATCAAGGATTATGCCTACAGCGATGAACTGGATCAATACATTGAAGCCAATGCAAAAAACTCCAAGGCTGTGCAGGTCGCATCTGGCGAAAACGCCCTGGAAATCAACGTCAAAAAAATTCTGGGAGGCCGGATTCAGGTCATCCTGGAAGATCCAAACGTAATTGCTGAATATCTCGAAAACAGCAATCAACAGGGAGCCCTGGAGGTAGCTGGTTCACTGGACAAGGACAATCTGTATATTGCCTTTGGTCCCCAAAATCCAAAATCAGCGCAATATGCCAAATTGTTGTCTGACGGAATGAACAGCCTGAGAAAATCAGGAGAACTGAAAAAAATCTTAAGCAAATATGGCATAAAAGATTGGAAATAATGAAAGCCGGGAGAAAATGATGAGAGGATTGGTTGTTAAAATCGGGGTTGGTGTGGCCGTATTGATTTGTATCATCCTGCTACTTTCCGCCGCCCTGAAGATTTATTTATTCTCTCTCAATGTGAATGAAAAATCCATGATCCAGTTGACAGCACAAGAACAACAATCTCGTCTGCAACTGGACAAGGAAGAAAAAGCACTTCAGAGCAAAATCACTCAGACTGTGAATATTCTATCCACGATTCTGGTGGATTCTGTTTATGATTACGCGTCAGAACGAACTGTCAAACTGATCGTGCCCTTTCTGGATGATGACATATTGATGGTGTATGTGCTGAATGATCAGGAGGCCCTTTTCGCAGGCATGGAACGTTCGACGGATGGCACCATGAAAGAACTTTCAGGCCTGGAACAATTATCTGGAGACGCATACACAACCTCAGTGTTGAAACATGATGAGGAATCCATAGGAAATGTGGTTGTGCGCTATTCCAGAGATCGAATCACCGCACTCAAGAAGATCATTGAACAGGAAAGCCTTAAAACCCGGAAAAAAATGCTGGAGGAAAAACAACATGATATCTGGCAGAATATCACGCAGTATTCAATTGAAGGAATCTCTGTTTTTGTTGTGTTGCTGGTGTCCATTTGGTGGTTGACCGTGCGGGTGGTCATTCTGCCAGTCAGGCACTTACAACGACAAGTCCATGAAATGGCCTCCGGTAATCTGAATTTTCAGTTTGATTATCAGACAAACGATGAACTGGGCGATTTAGCACAGTCGCTCGAACAAATGCGTGAAGTGATTCAGCATCGCATCACCAGAACGTTAATGGAGTCCTCTCAGGAACTCTCCCGGGTATCCGGAAATCTGGGTGAGGCCTCCTCAAGTCTGGTTGATGAATCGAAATTCCTTCACCAAAAAAATGATGCGATCATGGGTTCCATCACACAAATCACCCAACAGATTGGAGGTGTGGCGGCGGCAACAGAACAAGCATCCCAAAATATCCGTGAACTCAACAGAACCATTCAGACCTTGAGTGCCAACATTCAACAGGTGGAAAACTCTTCCGGACACATGGATCAGTATATTCAGAACAGTGTTCATCATGTTCAACAGATTTCAAGCGACCTTCAACAAGGCTCCAGGACCGTTTCAGGACTGTCTGAAAAAATGGAAAACATTTACGAAAACACAAACACCATCGTTAAAGTTTCCAATCAGGCGGCCAGGGAGGGAACTCAGGCCTTGGAAGTGACCTATTCGCTGACGGAACGGGCAGGCAACATTTCAAATATTACCCGAATGCTGGAAGACATTGCCGCACAAACAAGCATGTTATCACTGAATGCATCCATTGAAGCGGCAAAAGCTGGCAATGCCGGGCAGGGATTTTCGGTGGTGGCCGCAAGTATCAGACAACTTGCCTCTCAGGCCAGTCAATCCAATGAACAGATTGTCGCAGAAATCGGACAGATTCACCAACTCATCATCACCACACAATCAACCGTGAAAAATGTGAATGATCGTTTGGTTGATCTTGTGAAACATAACAAAGACGTAGCAGAGTTAATTCTACATGAAAATCAGAACATTCATGAGTTTTCTGACCGAATGCGTCATATCATGGAATCCAGCCATGCCATGGTGGATAGTGTGGAAATGGTGAGAAAAGAACTTCTGACAGTCAACGATTCGATCGGACATATCGCTGAGGAAGCTCGTTATTCTTCAGCTAATCTGGATGAAACGACAAGCGGACTGATTGAAATTGCGCAATCCTCTGGTCAGATGCGTCAATCTTCCAACAATGTGAGCCAGACCATTCAAGGGGTTGTGACCGCAATTCAGCAAATCAGCGACATGGCCGAAGGCACCAGAAAACAAGCCACAGAAGTCATACGCATTTCAGAACAACTCGATACGTCGCTGGCCTTCTTCCATCGATCCTGATTCAGGAACATCCCAAAAGTGAAATTTGGCTTGGTCGCATTTTCGGCCATGTGTAAAAAAAACGGTCTTTGATTTACCACTTGTTTGGGTTTTGTCCGGTAGGGGCAGACCTGTGCGGTCTGCTTCCCTTTTTTACTTTGTGTTCTTCGTGTACTTCATGGCTAAAAAAGTATCTGCACAGCTCGAAAAATTTCACGTCTTATCCAGTTTGAAGGCACCATCCCAGTTGGATGGGGTGACGGTATTCTCCCATTGAAAGCTTGTAGAAACGTTGTTGAGCGTGGTGGCAACTCCGGAGAGTGCCTCTGCGTTTTGTTTTAACTGGTTAATTCCTTTATTGATTTCAACAATGGCTGTTTGAATTTTCTGGACATTGTTATTGACCGCTTTGATACTGGTAGACAACTCCGCGTTAGAATGGGCAATTTCTTTGACTCCCGTAGAACCTTCTGAAACATTGCGAGATACGTCACGTGACGCAATAGAAGCTTCAGCGGTGGAACGTGTGATTTCCTTGACTGCCGTGTCCGCATTCTTGACATTGAGAACGGTTTCATTGGCAGTGACTACGATGGATTCAACATTCAATCTGGTTTGCTCTGAGGCCGTACTTTGTTCTCCAACGGATTGAGCAATGGCAAGACTGATGTCAGCGACCTTTGCGATGATCTCGGAAATCGTCTGAGTGCTGGTTAACGATTCGTCCGTATATTTTTGAATTTCTTCAATTTCTTTTGCTATTTCGTTGCTGGCATCGGCTGTTTGATGGGCCAGTTCCTTCACTTCAGCAGCGACTACCGCAAAACCCTTACCTGATTCACCTGCACTTGCGGCCTCGATGGTCGCATTGAGCGCCAGCATGTTGGTCTGTGACGCGATATTATTGATCAGTTGAACAAATCCGCCGATTTTTTTGGAAATTGTTCCTAACTGGTGCATGGCCTTGAGTGTGATCTGAATTCCTTTGTTGGCATTCGAGGAAATGTTCATGGCGTCATTCGTTTTATTGGAAATATCAGCCAAGGCTCCGGATAATTTTTCAATTGTAGCTGCGACTGCGTTAATATCATTGGCAATTTTATCAATGTTAATCGTTACGCTGGACATATTGGTGGAAGATTGCTCGGCAGAACTGGCAATTGTTTGCATATTAATACTGAGTTCGGCTCCCGAAGAACTCACGGCCAGGATATTTGCGGCAGCCTGTTCGGTGGCGGCAGCCACAGTATCCATATTGGAGTTAATCTGTTCTGACGCAGATGCGGTCATTGTCACCTGATTTTCAATAGTCCCGATATTGTTCGCCATTTGAGCGGTAAAATTGGCCAGTTCCTGAGAGGTACTCAACACATTCCTTGCATTATTCTGTAAATATCCAAGCACTTTGGACATTTTCGACAGGGTGAGTTCATAGTCTCTGGCCATCATACCAATCTCATCCTGACGGGAAAGATCCTCTGACGGAAGATGATACTTGAGATTGTTTTCGCCCAATTTATGTAATCCTTGTGACACGCGAAAGATAGGACGTGTGATGGATTCTGCCACAAGAAATAAAATGAAGGCCAGAATCAAGGCAACCACGATTGTGGCGATAATCATGATATTCCGTACATTTTTATAAACACGTTGATAACTTTGGACATCCTGTGCAAACACGATAACTCCAATTTGACGTTGGCTGTAATCGGAAACAGGAAAGGCAAAGTACACATGGTGATCACTTTGAAACGGTTGTGATAACCCCTGACTTCCTTCTTCCAGAAGAGCAAGGGATGTCTGATTCTCAAACAGCTTTTTATCGGTTGAGGTGACATAAACGAATCGGTTTTCCAGTGCCGGGTTGTTCAATGTTTCCTGAAGCTTTGTCGCAATATCTGTCAGTTCATAGTTCATAAACACGGCCAATCCATCCCCTTCCGTTTTGGTGATTTTTTCAAGAATGGGATTAAATTGCGAAAACACTTCTACCGATCCCAAATGTTTGCCATTGGGACTTGTTACAGGAACGATTCCCCGAATGACAAAACCGCCTCGGCCCACTTCAATTCCGATAATTCTGGGTTGTGTCTGCCGGTTAATATTCACCACGGTATGGCGAAAGGATGAAAGATCATCCGAAATATCTTCACCATTGTTCGTTTGCTTTTTTTGCCACACCCGCAACAGACTGCGATTATTGGGCAGATGAAAATGAAGGTAAAAATCTTTCTCTCCTGTATGAGATCTGAAGCCGTCTAATAAGGGATTAAAAAATTCACGAAGTTTTTCTCTGGCCTGTTGTGTCCGTGAATCATGGGGATCGTCAATATTTCCGGAAAGCGCTTGTTGATAGGCCTCAATCACTACCGGGAAGCGACTGAACATGGCCGCCTGGGCCAAGCTGTTTTGCGCTGAACTCCGCAAGGTGTTTTCAATAGCTGTTTTCATTTTTATTGCTTCTGTTTGCATGCGCCCTGATTGCATGGTTGAGATTGTGTTGGTAAAGAAAAAATAAGCCGACAAAATCACAATCAGAATGGTGAGTAATACAGGAACAATAATTTTATTTTTTAAGTTTATACGTAGCATCAGATTGCTCTTTGGCGTTGTTAACGGAAACATCTCAATGTGAGCGTAGTAAAAAGACCAGAACGTCAAATTTTCAAGACTAATTGAGCGTGATGGTTTTTTTACTATCCGGATTGGTTACGGAGTTTCTTCAGGAACAGTCACACAGGCATTATCCACAGCCGCCGCTTGCCGCTTTCTTCTTTTGAAGCTTTACCTTGTGAACTGGTGAATGGTCCGCATGTTCTGAGTGTGGCAGTTCAGGAAATGCGGCAGAGACGCGTTCATCTACGGCACGTGTGAATTGATAGCGCAACGGTTCATTCCCCTTATCATGGATGGCCACACGACGGGCAATCGTTGTCTCGACCTGATACACGTCAAGCCAATGATTGATTCCGCCTTCCAGAATATACAGATTCAATAGCCCATGGGCTTTAAGCAGTTTCCAGGCTTGTGTCGCGCGTTGTTCTTCATTGGAAATTAAAATAATGACAGTGTTTCCGGGATGAGGCGCCAGAGATTTGGCAAAGGATGAATTTTCCAACTGAGCAAGCGATACCAGCCTGGATTCTGACAGATGAAACAGATTGAAATCACTTTCATTGCGAACATCCAGCAGTTTCAGATAGATGGATGTTTCATGCATGAGATTCAGCACTTCAGCAGGCGGAACGTACACCTCACGATTGGATAATTTCAGTATTTCCTGTTCCTGAATCAGGCTCCATTTATCTTGTAGCGTGGGTTGTCCTTTGACTGAGATCAACACAGCGACAGCGATCAGTCCTGCGGATAATATCAATTTTACCCGGTTTCGGGGCATCAGTGATATTTTAGCCAAGGGGATCTTTCCGCCAAAAAACTTTTCACTGATTTCAGCTCCATAAAAGGCGGCCAACGCAATCAGAATCAGTCCCAGCAGTACGATTCCAGCATCAATCCCGAACAAGTCCGCAAGGGTGAAGCGTCCCATGTCGGTGGAGCGCCAGAAAGTGTCAAAAAAACCCACACTTTCACTAAACAGAAAGACGCCGAAGAGTACTCCGAGGACAAAAAACAGTCCGTCAATTTTCAGGGTAGACATGGCCACCACAGAGGTGCCCGGACAGAAACCGCCAATGACAAAGCCCACACCCATGACCAGACCACCTACAATTCCGGGAACCATGTAGGTCGGATTGACCCAAACCCGGTCGAAATCCAGAAATCCGAGGGAGGTGGCCGTAAAAATCAGGGTTGCGGTCACAATGATTCCGGTGAACATGACTTTCAGCACAGTCATGTCTTTAAGATAGAATTGCCCGGCAAGTTTTCGGGAATCGCCAAACCCGGACATTTCCAGAACAGCCCCGAACCCCAGGCCGATCAGCAGTGCGACAACATAGGAACCGGATACGCCCCAAAGTTCAACAAGATCAAACGGTGCCATAACAAACTCCTTTCATTCATGGACTCCTCAGGTCCAAAGTTTTCTGACAAACCAGGCAACCACATATCCGCCGGCAAAGACACACAGCATAAAAACCCAACTCCCAACAGACAAAACCGCACCTCCGCTAAGAGCCTGTCCTGAGGTACAGCCACGGGCAAACCGTGCGCCAAAGCCCATGATGGTGCCACCGGTAAAAGCCATGATCAGACGGGTACGATTCGTGATTTGCGGCCCTTTCTGAATTTCCACCTTCAGTCGTCGATGCACCCAACCAGAGAGCAATCCGCCCAGAAAAGTCCCGGCAAGCATGAATACGCCTGTATTGGCTAACGGGTTTCTGTCTCCACCAGCCCATTGGGCCATATAGGCGACACGATCCACATGATTGCTGGCCACCAGATCAAGCATGGCCACCTGTAGTTGGTTGATCGCACCTGAAGCACCCAGTCCATTGCCGGTAATGTAGAAAGCGAGGAATAAAACGACCCCCAGCAGAGTTCCTCCCAGATAGGGATTGATATAAGGTTTTTTAATGACAGTCACAGCATTCATAAGATCTCCCATTGAAAGTTATTAATCCACATCCACCTTATCAAAGCCGCCGATCATGGCCTTGATATTGGAAGTAACAGTGTGTCCAGTGGTTGTCAAATACACATGGAGTATGACAAAAGAGAAGAACAGCCAGGAACAAAGGGTGTGAATCGGAGCGACCCAGGTGAGTCCGCCAATAGCCAGAGAAAGTTCAGGCCAGCGTTCAACGCCCCACATGAGCAGTCCCGTGAGTACCTGGGTGGGGAGCAGAATATTCAAGATGACCAGATAGGTGATCTGCTGCAACGGGTTCAGTTTCCGGTCCGGTGTCTTTTGTAGCGGATGAGGTTCACCTTTGAAGATGCCTGACGTGTAATAACGAATCTGCGCCATGGTATCCGTTACGAAACTCTTCATTCGTGGAAAATATTGACGGATTTCCGCACTGGCCAGATGATAAAACAGTGAAAGGAACGCATTGGCAATCATGATAAATGCCAGAATATTGTGGACATATACCGCTCTGTCGATCCCCAAAACTGAAAAATTCCAACTGTAATGAATTTCAAAACCGGTGAACATCAGCAACAAGATACTCAACGCGGATGTCCAGTGCCAGAGACGTTCGTAAAAAGTGTACATGTATACGGTGGAAGTGTTTGTGTGGTGCGGAGGATAACGCTTCCGGGAATAGAAACGGTACCCGCCATGTCCCAATAACACCAGACAGGTTAAAAACAGAAACAGTAATCCAGCCCTGTCAACCAGACGTGATTTTGTTGTACCCAACACATAAAAACCCGAACCACTCAAATTTCTTTGCAGACTCAGACTGCCATCGGTCTTCACGGTCAGTTCCGCCTGTGAGGTGAGGGATTCTGCCATAGGGGGCATGACATTGCCTGGCAGATAGCTTGCCAGCTTGATTTCCCGGTTCAGGCGGGAATCTTCCCCATGGCAGAACCTGCAATCCCGTGCGACTCCTGCTCCACGAACAATGCCGTGGTGAACTTTTCCGACTTCAAGTTTTCCGGTAATTTCGGGATTTTCAAATCCTGAAGCCTGAAGTTGACGTTTCATGAAAAGCATTTTTTCATCCGAATCCAGCCGTAGTTCTTTCAATGTCAATTCTCCGTCCTTGTTTTGATCAAAGGCGGAAAGAATACTGGGGCGATATGTGCCATTTTCCAGAAAAACAGGTTTTAGTTGTTCCGGGGACACGGGTTCCTTCATTGAACCAGAAACCCAAAACCAACGCGTGAATACATTGAACGGTGAAAATTTTTCCTGATTATACCGGATTTAGGGGAGGGGTATTTTCAAACTGAAATATTCAAATTTTTATGAGAATATGTGTGTCTTGCTAACTCACTATTCTTATAAAGGTATTTATGGATATCTCGAATCTGAAAGTATTACCCCGCCCGAATCGTGTAATCTGCTTGGCCATTACTTTAGAAATATACCAAGTCATTATCAAGGACGCATCCTTGTTTAGAGGCTATTTGGATCAACAAATTGCCCAATTTTGTGAACTGTTTCCCCCTGAAATTGTTTCAGGCTACCGTATGAAAGATATGTATCACTCCAGGAAACTTTCTATTACCATCCGACGCATAGAAATCCATGGGACCCATTACACTCTCCGTCCTTCTTTTGTAATGCCCTATCTGACAGGCTATGTGAAGGATATTGAAAACGCGCTTTTTTTGCGTAAATTTGAAGTTCCGTTCTGGGGGTTGAGTTATGTTTTTGGTAAAAATGCCATGTATTGGTACCGGATAGAGCAAACTCTTGGACGCAATAGCCTTGTGGGTACCACGGTTCAGAACGCTGAAAAACTACCGCAAGACATCAGTGCCGACGAAAAGCACACCTGGATTCTCGGAGAAAAAGTCTATATAGCGACTACCGTAGGAAATCATTGTATCCTTGGGGCTTCTGTGGCCTCAAACGCGGATGAAAAGGCTTTGACCGAAGCCTATCAAACGTTCAAAGAAGAAGCTCAACGGATCAAGCCTGAATATTCCCCTCGAAGTGTCAATATCGATGGCTGGCAATCCACGCAGAACGCCTGGAAAACCCTGTTTCCCTTCATTTCTATTATTCTTTGCTTTTTACATGTGTTCATCAAAATTCGAGATCGGGCCAAAAAGAAGTTCAAGAGCCAATTTAACGAAACAGCCGATCAACTATGGGAATGTTACCAGGCTCCCAACAAACGATCCTTCTCTCAAAGAATTCGACGTTTGTGTGAGTGGGCTAAAAAAAATGATCTTCCCCAAGTGATCCTCAAACCACTCGAAAAATTACACAAAAACCTTGACAAATTCAGTAACGCTTATGATTTGCCGGGAGCTCATCGTACCAGCAATATGCTCGATCGCCTCATGCAGAGGATGGATCGTCACTTGTTCTCCACTCAGTATTTCCATGGGAATCTCTCTTCAGCGGAACTCAGTATCCGAGGATGGGCTCTTCTCCATAACTTTACTCCATCCAATCCAAACACCGTTAAACATCATAAAGGTGCACAAAGCCCGGCTGAGCGGCTCAACCAATTCCGTTATCATGATAGTTGGCTCCAAAATCTCTTGATTTCAGCTTCATTGGGAGGTTATCGGAGCCCTCCCCTAAATCCGTTATAATCAGAATTTTTCATCACCAATCGCATCTGACTGAACAAACAGATAGGGGGTATAGCCTTCAATAAATCGGGCATTGAGGGAGGTGCCCCGGCTATTTTCCATGGAACGGTATTCAATCATCGCGGTTCCTGTTTCAGTCAGAACTGTTTGATCCACAGATTGATAAGCAGGTCCCAGCAATTGGGGAACATGACAGGCCTGGCAAGCCAATCTTTCCAAATGCCGCTGTTTGTAGGGAAACTGATCATGCACCACCATAGGATCATGACAGGTTTTACATTGAATGGTCACCAGCTCATGGTTGGGATGCTGCAGACGTTCGGTGGTTGAGATTTGTCGCGGATCATTCCGCAAATGGTTTGGCCCACTGGCGGTTGCGGCCTTAATGTTTCTCGCCTGGACAGGGTTCGTGTGACAATCCACACAAGCAACCTGGCGCTGGAGGTGTATGTCCCAGGGATAATGCCGTGCTGCTTTTCCCCTGATATTCAAATAGGAATCCGCGATTTTCTGGGAGGACAGGATTTCTCCGGTCAATGAAGTCAAGGCGCCGGCAGGTGACTGTTCAAAATCATCTGGAAGTATCAACGGCGTTGTTCCTGAATGATAAATCCCATGACATTGACCACAATGGTTGTTCGTGGGCGATTGTATGGTGATATCCTCCCGAACCAGTGTCCCATCCACTTCCATTCGCACGGTCGCAAGATCAAGTTTTCCGTCTTTCAAATGACAGTTCACACACTCCAGTTGCACGTCTGTATTGAAATGGGAATTATGCTGGTTGATATAGGTTGTATCGTGGCATTGCCCACAGGTCTTGTTGGCTGAAAATTCCGCCTTCGATTCCGTAACAGCTACGCCCTTCAGGTCAAGAACCCTGAATAGCGGATGGATGGGGTTGGTTTGAGCCTGAGCTATTCCCGTGAATAGAACAATGGTCAGGCCAAGAAGGACGCAGAGGTGTCTGAACAGGTTGATGTTCATTGTGCCCTCCTTTCAACAGAAGCCTTCAATTGAAAATTTCGTCCACCGACATCAATCGGATCCTGTTCATAACCTAGCGCATTCCAGTCCATTCTGGAATTTTCACCATGACAGTCATCACAGTTGAGAGCGTTTTCTTTGGGACCGACCATGTGAGATAACGGCCAGTACATGGCAGACTGGGTAAAACCAAATTCACCACTGAACGGAATGCCAGAGGCTTTGGCACCCAGCGTCAGTGCTTTCTGCCAGTCAAAGTCTGACCAATAGCCGCCTTTCCCCGAGGTGGTAGGCGGAAGAAAATAATTGAATTTTTTGTCGTAGGGTTGGATGGCTCGATGAACCTTGAACGGCCAGATTTTGGCATTGGGATCATCAATCCCTCCCAGCGGTTTGTTGATATCTGTCACTGTTTCAGGATTGATAAGATCGCCCAGAAGATAACGGTCCACGTTCATATTGAACCAGTAGTATTCAGGCGTCAGATCCTGCCCATAGATAAATTCGCCCTTGATGCGCAGATAAACGTGGGGGTCATCCTTACGAGAGACATCTCCAGCCTTTGACCAGTCCCAATCTGTTTTTGTGGGAATTTTTTTGGCATACTTGGGGATATGACAGGTCTGGCAAGCCAGAGACGCGATATGGGTATTGATCCGCTTGTCCTGATGCGTGCCCTCGTGGCAAGCGATACAATCCACACCGTTTCTGCTTGTAACCGACACAGAATAGGCGGTTCCGGGAATATTATGATTTTGTGTGCGATGGCAATCCACACATAACAAATCATATTTTCCCATGTGAACATCATCCCGCTCACTGCCGTAAATCAATGTGTCATCCATGTCGCCATGTTTGACGGCCAGTCCGCCTCCGCCGTAAAAATGGCAAGTGCCGCAATTGTCACGCCGGGGATATCCAACCCCCTTGGCGACAGCCTGAAGATCAACGCTGGCATCGGGAAGCCCCGCACCGGCCTTGACATAGCTTCCGGTCCAGTCGTGACAACTCAGACAGTCCACATTTTCTTCACTGGAGAAATCAAAAGATTCGTCTTTCCAGCCGTATCCCGCATGACATTTGGTACAGGATGCCCAGTTGTCGGTAATGCTCAGACAAAAGTTATTCAGCAGATTCTTCTTGCCCACTTTCATGGGTTTGTGATTACCAATGACTTCTTCGTGGGTTCCAACCCATGTCCAATGTGACGTTTTCATGAATTGACGTGCCGATTCAGGATGACACTCCAGACATTTTTTTGTGACAGATTGCGGAGTCTGAAACGGTTCGGTGAAATACGCAGAATGATCCAGATGAGTCCGGACCGGACGTATGAATGAAGAAGTTGCTTTCTGCGTCCCCTGAATTGGATAAAATATGAAGATTGGAATCAACAGGATCACACTTGTTAGAAGGATTCCTGTCGCAATCACCCATTTGGTTTTGTTCTGAGTCATAGCATCTCCTGATTGATATCACAGCACTGTGTTTTTTGTTTCAGCATTCATCAAAGATTATTGAAGAAGACATGAGGCAAGGAAGGTGAGGCTCACCACTGATGGTTGTTCTGATGTGCCCTCATCATTCGTTTACCGTATTAGTAATATGGGCACCTTTCAAAAAGACTGAGTTCAGAATCACTGCTAAAAGCTGAAGGCTGATAACTGAAAACTTACAACTCTTGAGAGAATCAGCACAACCGCGCGTTTATATTTGTGTCAATTGATCTGAAAGCGCTTCATCTTTCGCCAGAGGGTACTTTTATCCATGCCTAATGCCATCGCCGTTTTTCCCCGGTGTCCCTTAAATTTTTTAAGTGTATTTTGAATATGCTGTTTTTCCGCAAAACCAACCGGATTTTCACCGGCAGTGAAGATGGGGGCCGGGGTGTCCAGATCATACCATAGATGCTCAGGAAGACACTCCAGTTGGATCACTTCATGCCGGCACAATACAAATGCGTGTTCCAGGATATTTTCCAGTTCACGAATATTTCCCGGCCAGGAATAATTTTGGAATATTCGCATGACACTGGCTGAAATCCCTTTGATATTTTTATCAAAACGGATTCTGAATTTTTCCATGATGTTTTCCAGCAACAGCGGGAGGTCTTCCAGACGATTTCGTAAAGGAGGCAGTTCTATGCCAATGACATTGAGCCGATAATATAAATCTTCCCTGAAGCGTCCTTTCTCAATTTCCTCAACAAGATTTTTATTGGTAGCGGCAATGATTCTGGCATTCACATGAATGAACTGGGTTGCGCCCACCCTCTCAAATTCTTTGGTTTCGAGCACTCTTAACAATTTCACCTGCACCGCCGGAGAAATATCACCGATTTCATCCAGAAACAGAGTTCCGCCATAAGCCTGTTCAAACTTGCCTGGCTTGGTATAGCTTGCGCCGGTAAACGAGCCTTTTTCATGACCAAAAAGTTCGCTTTCCAGCAAAGATTCAGCATAGGCACTGCAATTGACTGGCATAAAAGGTCCTAATTTTCGTTTGCTTTTCAAATGAATGGCGCGCGCGACGAGTTCTTTGCCTGTTCCGCTTTCACCTGTGATCAGTACCGTGCTGTCTGTCTGAACCACGCTATCCATGAGAACATATATTTTCTGCAGTGATTTGCTGTGTCCGATGATGTTTTCAAATCTGAACCGCTCTTCCAGATGATTGGTAAGATTTTTGATATCACTGATATCCTGAAAAGATTCTACACCGCCAATATGCTCTCCTGAACGACTGAAGAGCGGTGCGGAACTGACCCGAATGGGAATGAGTTGACCGTTTTTCCTGGTGATCAATAATTCATTTCCCATGATAGGCTCCTGTTTGATGATCGAGCATTCCATATGACAACCATTGCGGCAAAGCTGTGACCTGAAAATTTCCCAACAGGGTTTTCCAAGTACTTCCTGAGCGGAATAGCCGGTAATTCTTTCAGCAGAAGGGTTGAAAGCTGTAATCACCCATTTATTATCAATGGTGAATGTTCCATCCAACAGACTGTCAAAAATAGCCTGAAGTCGGCTTTTCTCATCAAACCCTTTTTCACCGGAAATTTGATCCTCCAGAGAACAGGTTTCAGGCAAAGAACTTTGGTAAAATGTAATAACGACTCCAGAACTGGAAGCATCTTTGGATTTGAGAGGAAGGATCGATGCCTGAACAGAAATGATTCCCTCGGCAACGGTTTGGCATTCCAGTTCCAGTTTTGAGAAAGACTGATTGTTCCGGATTGAAGCCATCAAACAGGATTCTGCGGAATTTTGGGTCAGCAACTGATCATACTGCCGGAATAACAGGGAATCTTCCGGAAAACCTGTGATTTGGCGGACTGCGTCATTCATGGCGATAATCTGCAAATTGGAGTCAATCACGAGTAATCCCGTTGTCAAAGGCGTTGTTGACACGAGTGTATCTAACGTATCCATGGTTTTCTCCGTGCACATTTCACAGTATAAATGAGGTCGTTCATAATTGCCCTGACAGGACCAGCGTTGATGTTAAAAAAATCCTTCATCCTCAGTGATGTCAATAGGAATTTCCTGTTTGAAATCTTCAGGAGATGATGCTTTGGCGAGGGGGTGTTCCAGTTTTGTTTCCAGAAAGGGAGATACTGCCCGTCGATACCATTCAATGGCTTTTGCCTCATTCTTCAAGAGGCCATATCCATTTTCATAGATGAGTGCAAGTTTGACCTGAGCTTCCACATACCCTGCTTCAGCCGCCGCGGTGTACCATTGAATCGCTTTTTTAGGGTCTGCTTCAGTTCCACAGCCATATTGATACATGATGCCCAAGTTTGTTTGAGCCTGTGAATGTCCTTGTTCCGCCGCCTTTTCATTCCACTTGAAGGCTTCACGCTCATCTTTCTCCACGCCGCATCCGGCCTGATACATCAATGCCAGGTTGGTTTGCGCCTGGGGATTGCCATTTTCAGCGGCCCTGCGATACCATCGTACAGCTTCACTTTCCTGTGTTTTGACACCCAATCCTTTTTCATACATCATTCCAACTTTGACCTGTGCTGAAGAATAACCCTGCTCCGCGGCTTTTAGATACCACTTGAACGCTTCCGCATAATCCAGGCTCACGCCATCCCCCTGGAAATACATGTCTCCAAGATTACTTTGAGCACGTCGATAGCCCTGATCAGCAGCCTGATGATACCATTTGTGAGCTTGCTGAAAATGACGTCCCACACAGGAACAATGAGCATACATCCATCCCAAATTTGTTTGAGCTTCCAGATCGCCTTTTTTGGCCAACGCCAACATTCCTGTGTAAGCTTTTTGATAATACTCAACGGCCTTGCTTTTATCCTGTGGCACTCCGGTTCCCAGTCGATACATTGCCGCCAGATGATAATACGCAAAGGGATGCTGTTGTTTTTCTGCTTTTTTCAGCCATTCGAGGGCCAGGTTGTAATCCTTTTTGATTGCTTCTCCTCGACGATATTCCCCTCCCAGTGTTGCCTGGTAATAGGGATCGCCGTTTTCTGCCAGTTTCTGGATTTCCATGAGTGGCATTGCATGGAGAACTGCATTTCCGCAAACAAATATCATCATTAACAGCAATATTTTTTTCATGGTGAACTCCAATTGTAGAAAAATGGTTGGTTGATTCACCCTGATTAGATTCTGGATGACCAGAAACTCCAAGGGTATAAGTCATCTATCTACAAAAGATGTGCCGTTTCATGAATATTGTAAATTATTGAAATTTAACAACATATATGGATATTAATTTAGGCGGTATTGCAAATACGCAATCATAATTCATTGCAGAAGCATCCCTTTTTATGAAATAGAGCCAGTGGAGTCTTATCCCTGCGTGCACCATTTTATCAAATGCAAAATAGATTGCACCAGTGCAATTGTTTCTCGCAATGTTGCATTGATGCAATCACTAAGAATATAAAAAACAACGAACCTGATGCTGGTCGTTTATGCTGGTCAGGTCAGGATGTTCCTGCTGGCATCGGGGCATTTTTCGGGAGCAACGATCATAAAACCGGCAACCCGGGGGCAGAGCACTGAGAGGTGGGACATTGCCCGGAATGGAAACAAAGGAGTTTCGTTCTTCTGAAGGTCGGGCCTCCTGCAAGGCGCGGGTATAGGGATGGGAGGGGTTTTGAAACAATGTTTTGACAGAGGAAATTTCCACAATTTCGCCAGCATACATCACGGCCACACGATCTGACAGATAGCCCACAATATCCAGATCGTGACTGATAAAAATCATACTCATGCCCGATTCTTCCCGGAGTTTTCTGATTTGTTCCAGAATCTGGGCCTGGGTTGTCACATCCAGAGCTGTGGTGGGTTCATCCGCAATCAACAATTGGGGGGAGCAAGCCAACGCCATGGCAATCATCACCCGTTGTCGCATTCCGCCTGAAAACTGATGCGGGTAGCTGGAAGTTCGTTGTTCAGGATCAGGAATGCCTACTTTTTCAAACAGTTCAATGACACGTTTGGCGCGCTTCTGTTTTCCCAGTGAGGTGTGTTCTTTCAGGACCTCATCAATCTGCCGGCCAACAGTATGGACAGGATTCAACGCCGTCATCGGTTCCTGAAAAATCATGCTGATTTCATTACCGCGGATGCCACGCATCGTTTCATTGGTCGCCGTTAATAATTCTCTTCCCTGCCAGGAAATGGATCCTTCCGTTCGCTCCAGTGGGGGGGATAAAATCAGACGCATAAGGGAAAGTGCCAGCATGGATTTTCCACATCCTGACTCCCCGACAATTCCCAGTGTTTCACCAGAATGCAGTTCAACATTGATATGATCCAGCACACACAGTTGTTTTTTGATTGTTGTCAGATACAGCGAATAATCACGCACTTGAAGGAGTACAGAGTCAGTCATGGTTATCATTTATGAAGTTGGGGATCATAATAATCACGCAAGGCATCCCCCAGCAGATTGAAGGCCAGCACCACCAGCATGATCGCGATTCCCGGGAAAATGGAGACATGCGGCGCTTCCAGCAGATAATCCTTGCCATCCGCCAGCATGGAACCCCAACTGGGTGTGCCGGGTGGAACTCCCAGGCCAAGAAAACTGAGACTTGATTCAGAAATGATGGTTCCTGCCAGACTGAAGGTGGTCTGAACGATGACAGGATGCAGGATATTGGGTAAAATATGACGGAACATGACCCGGAAATCCGAGATTCCTGAGGTTTTGGCGGCAAGAATATATTCCTCCTCTTTCACGGATAACACTTGACCTCTCACCAGACGGGTATAACTGACCCAGCCTAAAACCGTCAGGGCAAAGACCACATTATTGATATCAGGCCCCATCACCGCGACCAACGCTATGGCCAACAACAGGCCGGGAAACGCCATGAGGATATCCACAATCCGCATGATGATGCTATCCAGCCAACCACCGTAGTAGCCGGAAATCAGCCCGATGCTGATGCCGACCAACGACGAAATGCCAACGACCCAGAAACCGACATACAGGGAAATTCTGGCGCCATACAGCATACGGCTCAAAATATCAGATCCATTCTGGTCCATTCCCAACCAGTGTCTGGCTGTGGGGCCTTCCAGTTGTGCCACGAGATCCATTTCTTCAGGTGAGAACGGCGCAAGCCATGGCGCAAACACAGCCGGTAATAAAAAACAGATTAGGATAAAAAGGGTCAGACCCGTGAGTTTTTTATCGCGAAGTATCATTGCAGTCGCACCCGTGGATCCAGAAAAGTGTAGGAAATATCTGTCAGCAGATTGATCAGCACATAACTGCATGCGATAAAAATCACACAGCCCTGAACCAATGGATAATTTCTGGTCTGAATGGCATCAATCAGCAAACTGCCGACGCCCGGCCAATCAAAAATCCGTTCGGTAATAATGGCTCCCGAAAGCAGAATTCCGACTTGCAGTCCAATCACGGTCACAATGGGAATCGACGCGTTGCGCAAGGCATGCTGAAACAAAATCCGCATTTCTGAAATGCCTTTGGCCCGTGCCGTCCGGATGTAATCTTTGGACAATGTTTCAAGAACAGAAGAACGGGTGATGCGTGACAGAATGGCGGCCAGGGAGGTGCCCAGTGTGATGGCCGGGAGGATGAGATGCAGGAAAGTTCCCCGTTCATTGACCGGCAACCAGTCCAGTTGGATGGAAAATATGAGAATGAGCACAGGACCCAGCCAGAAATTGGGAATGGAGACACCAAGCAGAGAAAAAAACATGGCCAGATGATCTACCCCTTTGCCACGGTTCACTGCCGAAATCAGACCGAGGGGAAGGGCGATGAACAGCGTAACCACCATGGCACCACCCATCAATTCGACCGTTGCGGGAAGACGATCGAGAATTTCATCCAGCACGGGACGTTTGCTGTGAATGGAAACCCCCAGATTTCCCTGTGCCAACTGGGTCATGTAGTTCCAGTATTGCAGATGAATCGGCTGATCGAGTCCTAATTGACGAGACAAGGCTTCTTTGTCAGTCGCCAGTGCGGAATCACCCAGCATCAGATCAACAGGATCACCCGGAATGAAATGAATCAGCAAAAAAACCAATGTCACCACGCCGAGCATCACCGGAATCAGCAACAGTAATCGACGAACCAGAAATTGCCCCAAAGTTTTCCCCTGAATCAGATATTTGAATTAACCCACGAACATCCAGGGGGCCGATTGACGGTACTGTTGTTCAAAGGCCATGATTTTTTCCTGAAACTGAAGGGTCCAGCCAATATCATCCAAGCCTTTAATCAGGCAATCTTTGGAAAAGGCATCCACCTTAAATGAAAAGTTTTTGCCTGCTGGGGATGTGACTTGTTGTGTTTCCAGATTCACCGTCAGTTGATAACCTGGTGTCGTCTCAATTTCATCCATCAGGGATTGAACTTCGCGGGGTCCCAGCACTACGGGCAAAATACCATTTTTAAAACAATTGTTATAAAAAATATCCGCAAAACTCGGGGCAATGATGCAACGGAATCCATAGTCCAGCAAGGCCCATGGCGCATGTTCGCGACTGGAGCCACAGCCGAAATTGTCTCCGGCCACCAGAATCTGCGCTCCTTGATAACGGGAAGTATTCAGTACAAAATCAGGATTGATCTGAGTTCCCTCCTGATCCAGGTATCGCCATTCATGAAACAGGTGAACGCCGAAACCGGTACGTTCGATTTTTTTAAGAAATTGTTTGGGAATGATCGCGTCAGTGTCCACATTCATGCGGTTCAGTGGCGCGGCAAGAGCTTTGAGTGTGTGAAACGGTTGCATAGATTTTCATCCGGAAAAAATTATTCATCAGGGATGCATGACACATCCCTCTCGAAAATCAGGAAATCGTGCGGATATCGACAAAGTGACCAAATACTGCGGCGGCGGCGGCCATTACAGGACTGACAAGATGAGTTCTGCCTCCGCGTCCCTGCCGACCTTCAAAATTTCTGTTACTGGTGGAAGCACACCGTTCTTCGGGTTGTAGCATGTCCCCATTCATGGCAAGGCACATGGAACATCCGGCTTCACGCCATTCAAAACCCGCTTCTTTGAAAATTTTATCCAAACCTTCCTTTTCTGCCTGTTGCTTGATCAAGCCACTACCGGGAACAATCATGGCTTTTACTTTTTTATCCACCTGCCGGCCTTTGACAAAGGTTGCCACAGCCCGCAAATCTTCAATGCGGGAGTTGGTGCAGGAACCGATAAATACGGTATCCACATGAATATCCTGAATCGGCATGTTGGGTTTCAATCCCATATATTCCAGCGCGCGTTCCAATGATTTTCTGAGGTTGGCATCTTTCACAGCGGCAGGGTCCGGCACATTTTCCGTCACCGCGCTCACCATTCCCGGACTTGTTCCCCAGGTTACCTGTGGCAGAATATCTTCCGCCTGTAACGTCACAATGGTATCAAACTGTGCGTCTTTGTCGGAAGGCAGTTGTTTCCATGCGGCAACAGCTTTGTCAAAAACGTCTCCTTTGGGTGCGAACGGGCGACCGTTGAGGTAAGCAAAGGTTTTTTCATCCGGTGCGACCAATCCAGCTCGTGCGCCTGCTTCAATGCTCATATTGCACAGCGTCATGCGCCCCTCAACAGACATTTCCTCAATCACTTTACCGGCGTATTCCATCACATATCCGGTACCCCCGGCGGTGCCGATTTTACCGATAATGGCCAGAATCACATCTTTAGGCGTTGAGCCTTTGGGTAATTTTCCTTCAATTTTGACCAGCATTGTTTTGGGCTTTTTCTGCTGAAGTGTCTGGGTTGCCAGCACATGCTCCACTTCAGAGGTTCCAATTCCAAATGCCAGCGAGCCGAAAGCACCGTGTGTCGCAGTGTGAGAATCTCCACAGACGATGGTCATTCCGGGCAGGGTCAAGCCTTGCTCAGGTCCAACAACATGCACAATACCCTGTCGTTCATCATCAATATCAAACAGGGTCACACCAAAATCCTTGCAGTTTTGGCGGAGTGCTTCCACCTGTCTGGCCGAAATCGGATCAGAAATAGGTTTGTCACGGTCGATGGTTGGGATATTGTGATCGGGTACCGCATAAGTCGATGCGATATTTCGAACTTTGCGTCCTGCTAATCGCAGTCCTTCAAAGGCTTGAGGTGAAGTCACCTCATGCACCAGATGCCGGTCAATGTATAAGATGGTATTGCCTTCCTGTTGATGCACCACATGGGCATCCCATATTTTTTCAAACATTGTCTTTCCCATAAACTCCTTGGGGGAACAGGTCACTAAGAATGATTCCTGTGCGTTACAGATCAGGAATCCTGATACTTAATTTTCAGGGATTGTGAAAAGATGGGGCGATAGTATCAAAATAAGCGTTCGAGTCAAGAACTGTTGAAGTCGCCTTCGCATAATTTAATCTTCGTTGGATCAGTTGGTTTCAAATAAAAAAACTTCTGCATGCTACGAACGTCTGGAGTATGAAAATCTGGAAACTGAAGCAGTCCCTTGCAATTTCCATTCACGTAAGTGCAGGTATTATCTCAGATCAAAACAATCTATAAACATAGCCTCGTAAATGGATATTAATCCCCCCGGAACCTCCACCATGGCTTCTACTATATAAATTAGTAGACCCATATTCAATGTCATGCAATACAGCAGAATAATTATCTGAAGATCCAGAATATGCGGCCATGTATTCATTAGCCTGATTGTTGTTAAAACTTAAAAAGCAGCCTGAGACAGATGTATTACCGACAACATCAATCACAAGGGATAAAGCAATCACTATCGGGGGAACATATGTTGATATATCCGTTCCAGTTAAAGTGGTATCAGAAGAAAAAGCTCTTAACACGTACATTCCAGGTGTATTACCAGCCTCATCTTTAGGAACAATCACATGATTGTCCTGCTGAATAAATGGCAGAAAATCAGTTCCAGTATTATGAACAACCCCCACTAGCCTGTTATGGGTATATCCAGATGGCATTGTGGGGACAGTAGATGAAGCAGAAAGCAGACTTGCTGTAGTTGTTCCATTCCAAATCACCCAGATATAATACCAACTATTAGCCGCTTCAGAGCCTGTATCCAATCCATTTGCACCTGAAACCGTAATGTCCACCGTACTGCTAACGTTTGAGAGCACCTTTGTAATATTATTGCTGTCATAGACCGTCAGAAAATCTGCGGTTATATCGACCTGATAGGTGGGGTTAGTGGTATTGGTTTTGATGATGATTTTGTAATCCCTTTGAGGAATTTTATAGGAATCTGAGGAAATAGTTCCTCCCGACAGTGTCCCACTGACACTCATATTTCCTGTGACTGCAGGATTTCCTGTAATGTTGAGGCTATTTCCGACGGCTTGAATTTTACCAAGCAATTCATTGACAGCACTATAAACCGTATTGAATTGAGAGTTGATAGCGGAAGAACTGATGACTGTACCCGATTTGAAATCTGTGCGACTGATGCTGGACGGAGTATCAGCATAACTCAGGATTGCCAGAAAGACAGAGCAGATAGTAATCCCCAGAATGGTAGAAGGCAGATGAAACCATCTTTTCTTTTTTTCATCCTGTTCGATGCGTTGAAGACGTTTTTCCAGTTGCTCAATTATATTTTTAGATGTTTGGTCGTTCATTGTTCCCCCTTGATTAAAAAATGTGGTTTTTTTAGGTGGTTGGCTACTATTCATATTTATGTGCTATATCAAATTGAAAGTTCTCAGACAAATATATTATTCGGAAAAGTTCGGAAAAGTTCTGAATAAGTTGGAATAAGTTAGTGAAAATAATGGTTTAATAAGAGATCAACACTCTTTTAATAAAAAATGATTGATCACATTTCCGGCAATCGGTCAAAAAATAGGCCTTTGATTTGATCCACTGTTTGGGTTTTATGCTTTTGGGGCAGCCCCTGTGTCTGATCTGGAGTTGGAGGAATACACACCCCTACAATTTGTGGCCGAAAATAGGATCAACCCCAACTCAATAAATGCTAATACTACCGTAACACGTTGCTAACATTTTCCGTTTAGGGTTAGCCGGTCGTTCCCCAACATCATCTGAGTGAGGTTTTGCTTTGGGTAACAGGCACCTGTAACTATTTTTAACCGATTGATGGAGAGATCTATGCGTATATTTGCCATAATGATAATGCTGACACTGGTACTGGGATGTTCAGCGTCCAGTAATAAACCTATGAGTGAGGAACATCAAAACATGGAATCCGGTACAGAGGAAGTCTCCATGAAGCCAGCACAATTGGAGAGTTCCACCAATTATTATGTCTGGAGTTATGAGGGCCGGATTTATGTCATCCACAATGAGAACGTCAACGCCAAATTTGAGGAGTTTCCTCACATGCCTTTCACAAAGACCATCCTTGGATTGGGGCCGGAAGGTGAAACAGTGGTGTTTGAGGTAGACACTAAAAAACCTGAAGTCACCGAAAGACTTGAAGCGCTTTATGCAGGCAAACCCTGGCTTGTGTCGTCTGCGGATGATCTGAAGGTATGGCAAAAGGGATCCAGATTGTTTGTGGTGGGTAATCAAAAAACGAATGAATCTTTCAAGGAAACCGGACACCTGCCCTATACCAAAACTTTTCTGGGAATGGGACCGAATGGAGAAACCGTTGTCTTTGAAGTAGACCCCAAAGATGATTCCTTTCAGACACAATTGATTGAAAAATATAAATCCTCCCGAATGTAAGCCACAGTCTTTCCTGCCTTAAATCATTTGGTGATGAAATCCTCTGGTCCGCCACGATGTCATCACCATGCGACGGATTGAGCCGGATCCCGGGTTCCCCCATTGTTTCCTCTGACTCATGATTGTTCCCAGTTTCTATTCTGAGATGGACAGTTCTTTGAGCACAAAATAGAACAAACCTCACACTCAGTGCTGTTTAATTTTCTAAAAAAGGATGCGTAGGATGGGTAGAGCCTTAGCGATACCCATCGAGTTTTGTTGGGTTTCACTTCGTTCTACCCAACCTACCCACCATGCCAAACCAATAATTAAACGACACGGCCTCACACTAAACCAACGATATCCGGAATCAAAAGATTGAATACCGGGTGCGTTGGTATCAAAATTTCCACCTTTTGACCTAAAAATGAAGTTGAACTTGAGTCTGGGATATTTTAGAGATTATATCTCCCTTCTTTTGAAGCAGGAACCCTACTGGATTCTATGATTTTACGAACATTTACTTTCGTGACAACGACTCCGAATGTCCTCAGTTTTTCAGAGCGGTAATTACCCGGTTCTCTCCGCATAAATAATATCAGGACATCTATCCCCTTATATAAACCGGAATTTTTGAGAGATACACATGGCACGCAGCAAACAGAATACTGACCCGTTGAACTCAGCTCTTCAGCGCACTCCCATTGCCGTTGTCGGCATGACAGGTGTATTTCCTGAGGCGCATAATCTTGGCGAGTATTGGGATAATATCCTGAAAGGTGTGGACTGTATTCGTGATGTTCCTCCATCCCGTTGGAGTCTGGATGACTATTATGACCCTGATCAGAACACCCCGGACAAAACATACTGCAAACGTGGCGGTTTTCTGCCGGAACTGGATTTCAATCCCATGGAATTTGGATTGCCTCCCAATATTCTGGAAGTCACCGATGTTTCACAATTGCTGGCGCTGGTGATTGCCCGTGATCTGCTGGATTCTTCAGGTTATGGTGAGTCCAGAAATTACGACCGGAACAAAATGGGAATCGTACTCGGATTGGGTGTCGGACAAAAATTGATTGGCCCCCTGATTTCAAGACTTCAATATCCGGTATTGGCCAAAGTTCTGAAAAGTGTGGGCGCCAGTGACGCTGACATAGAAAATGTGGTGGAAAAATTCAAAAAAGCCTACATCCGCTGGGAAGAAAACTCCTTTCCCGGAATGCTGGGGAACGTGGTTGCGGGACGCATCGCCAACCGCCTTGATCTGGGTGGTATCAACTGCGCGACCGATGCGGCCTGTGCCAGTTCCCTGGCGGCTGTTCGGCTGGCAGTCAGTGAATTGCTGGAACACCGCAGTGAAATGATGATTACCGGAGGCGTGGATACAGACAATTCGATTTTCATGTATCTGAGTTTCAGTAAAACCCCCGCATTCACTACCGCAGACCGGGTACAAACCTTCGATGCGGACTCCAAAGGAATGATGGTGGGCGAAGGCATCGGAATGGTTCTGCTCAAACGACTGGAAGACGCGGAACGGGATAAAGACCAGATTTTTGCGGTACTCCGCGGAATTGGCGCGTCCAGCGATGGTAAATTCAAAAGCATTTACGCACCTCGTCCGGCCGGTCAGGAAAAAGCACTGATTCGTGCCTATGAAGATGCGGGAATCAACCACCAGAGTATCGGCTTGATCGAAGCGCATGGAACAGGAACCGGAGCCGGGGACGTGTCTGAATTTCAGGCGTTGAACAAAGTGTTCAGTGTGGATAATCCCCAAAAACAGCACATTGCCCTCGGCAGTGTCAAATCCCAGATCGGACACGCCAAAGCCGCCGCAGGAGCCGCCGGATTCATCAAGGCTGTTCTGGCCCTGCATCACAAGGTTCTGCCGCCAACCATCAATGTCAAACAACCTAATCCCAAACTCAATGTCCAGGATTCTCCGTTTTACATCAATACCGAATCCCGACCATGGATTACGCAAAATGGTGAATCCCGCCGTGCAGGAATCAGTGCCTTTGGCTTTGGGGGCACCAATTTTCATATTGTCCTTGAAGAATATCATCACGAACTCACCGGCAAACGATTCAACCGGATGGCGTCACCGGTGTTGATTCATGCGGAAACCCTGGAGGCTTTGAAACTAACCCTCAAAAACAGTCTGGACCAATTACAGGGGCCCGATGGTCCACAACAATTTCCGGGATGGCTGGAAAACCATGGAATTCGGGAAATCCCCACGAATGATGTGCGGTTGGGTTTTGTGTGTGACAAACGTGAAGACGCCATCAGCAATCTGGAAGACGCTCTTCGGCTGTTGAGTGAAAAACCGGATCAGGACGCATGGGAGTCTTCCGGCATACATTTCCGCAAACAGGGACTTAAAACATCCGGCAAAGTGGTTGCGCTTTTTCCCGGACAAGGTTCCCAGTATCTCAATATGGGACGTGAACTGGCTAACTCATTCCCTGATATTCAGAAAGCCTATGAACAGATTGACGCCTTGTTTGTCAAAGATGGCGCTGAGCCGTTGTCCAAAAGAGTATTTCCGATTCCTGTTTTCAGTTCAGAAGAGACTGCTGTCAATCAGGATATTCTGCAATTGACCCAACATGCCCAGCCTTCCATCGGGACCTTCAGTGTAGGCTTATTCAAAATTCTGGAAAAATGTGGCTTCAAGGCTGATTTTACCGCTGGTCACAGTTTTGGTGAACTCACCGCGCTGTGGGCGGCGGGTGTGCTCAATGATCCTGATTATTTTGCGCTGGCCCGGGCTCGTGGAAAAGCGATGGCCGCTCCGGAGGATCCGAATTTTGACGCGGGCACCATGGCGGCTGTCATGGGTTCGACCGAAGCGATTCAGGCTGTGATCAATGATTTTCCCAATATCAAAATCGCCAATTTCAACTCACAAAAACAAAACGTGATTGCCGGTCCCAAACAAGAGGTCATCGAAGCTCAGAAAGCTTTGAAAAAACAAGGCTTGTCCGCAGTGCTGCTTCCGGTTTCCGCGGCCTTCCATACGCCGTTGGTGGGACACGCACAGAAACCGTTTGCCGACGCCATCGACAAAGTGACCTTCAAGGCTCCAGTCATTCCTGTTTATTCCAACGCAACCGGCCAGGCCTATCCCAAAACGCCGAAAACCATTCAGAAACAACTCCAGGAGCATATTCTGCACTCTGTCAGATTTCAGAATGAAATCGAAAATATTTATCAGGATGGCGGGACCATTTTTGTGGAAATCGGCCCTAAAAACGTATTGACCAAACTGGTGGAAACCATTCTCAAGGGTAAGGATTTTCTGGCGATTGCCCTCAATCCAAATCCCAAAAAAGACAGTGACAGCCAACTGCGTGAAGCCGTTGTCCAGTTGAGTGTGGCTGGTTTCCCACTGCATGATTTTGACCCCTTCCAACCCACGCTGGAACCACCCAAAAAGACAAGTCCGGTCAGTGTGAAATTGTCAGGAAACAACTATGTCAGTCCCGCGACGTCCAAAGCCTTTGAAGACGCGTTGAAGGATGGTTATCGATTGCAGGGATTGGGAAAAATCCAGCAAACCGCCGGTACCACAGAAGCCACGCCCCAGGTTATAAAAACCCCCTCAAGTCCTGTGGTCAAAGCTCCGGTCGCCGCACCGGTTCAACCACCGCAAGCTGTAGTTGCGAAGCCTTCAACCCAGGTTATTTCGTCACCATCCGTATCCATTCCATCAGGGAGTCAACCGGCTATGAAACATACATCCTCTTCCGAGTTATCATCACCCCAGACTGTTTCCAACGGCAGTCCTCAACTGGAAAGAGTCATTGACAGCATTGAGCACAGTCTGTCTCACTTCTATACGTTGCAATCGGAAACCTTGAGAGTGCATGAAAAGTATCTGGAAAGCCCACGGGAATATTCCAGAACTTTCCTGGAACTGATGAAACTTCAGACAACGCTTGTGCAGAACAACGCTGATATGCAGGTGATTTCAAACATGGAACATGGCATGGATATGTTTCATAATCATCAGGGAGAAACCCTGCGGGTTCATGAGCAATACCTGCACACCCAGGCCGATCATTCACGAAGCGCTCTGGAACTGATGAGAGAACAATACAACGCCGTAGCCCACAGCATTGGCATGCCACAATCCGGGACAACCCTTGTTTCCACACCAGCACCGCGTCTGGAACAACGAGCTGCGGCACAGCCACAGATTCCAGTTCGAACACCAGTCCCCTCAAGACCTGCGCCTGTTCCTCCAGTGGCATCGCCGGCACCAGTGGTCACAGCGCCCAAACCAGTACAGGCACCAGCACCAGCACCCAAAGCAGCAATTCCCCAGTCCGCTCAAAGAGTGCAGCAACCTCCAACGCCGATAAAACCAGTGGTAGCGCCAGCACCTGCCGCACCATCAAAACCCGGTGTGGATGCAGAGCAACTGACAAAAACCATGCTTTCTGTAGTAAGCCAGAAAACTGGATATCCCACTGAAATGCTGGAACTCGGGATGGATATGGAAGCCGATCTGGGTATCGACTCTATCAAGCGGGTGGAAATCCTTGGCACTGTCCAGGATCAATTTCCTCAATTGCCACAGATCAATCCGGAGGAACTGGCTGAATTACGCACGCTGGGTCAGATTGTGGATAAAATGAAATCCTTTATTCCTGCCGGTGGAAGCTCCGTTTCGGTAGCGGCTCCAGTTGCCCGAACCGCAAGTATCCCTGCATCCCCGGCATCAACCACGGGGGCAGTCAACCTGAATCAGGTGACAGACATCATGCTCAAGGTCGTGAGCGCAAAAACGGGCTATCCTGTAGAAATGCTGGAACTCGGTATGGACATGGAAGCCGATCTCGGCATTGACTCCATCAAACGGGTGGAAATCCTTGGAACCGTGCAGGATCAATTGCCGGGCTTGCCACAGATCAACCCCGAAGAAATGACGGAGTTACGAACTTTGGGTCAAATTGTTGACAAAATGAAATCCAGCCTTGGAAGTGCCGCACCTGCTCCTGTTCAAGCACCAGCGGTTCCGTCAACTCCGGTGCCCTCCGCCCCGGCGACCACAGTCCCGGCACAAACAGTCGGAACTGGACTGAATGTGGAACAAATCACCCAGACCATGCTCAAGGTTGTGAGCGCAAAAACGGGCTATCCCGTAGAAATGCTGGAACTCGGAATGGATATGGAAGCCGATCTCGGCATTGACTCCATCAAACGTGTGGAAATTCTCGGGACTGTGCAGGATCGTCTCCCCGGTCTTCCGGAATTCAATCAGGAAAGCCTGGCAGAACTGCGAACCCTTGGTCAAATTGTGGAATACATGAAACAGCAAACAAGTTCCGCAGGACCTTCTCACGAAGCTCCGGTAAAAAAAAAAGCCCTGACCAATCTGGTACCCTGCAGGGTCGCTAGACTTCAAAACATCCCCAATCCGGACTATCTGCCCTTCACTGGAGAAGGGCAGACCTGTCTGCTCACTCATGATGGCACCCCGTTGACTGCCGAACTGGCCCGACTCCTTCAGGAACAGGGCTGGGATGTTTGCGTGCTGATTTTCCCGGAATCCATAGTTGCCTCACCAGTTGTCATTCCACGGGAAATTCCACAGGTGGTCATGTCTGAAACGGGTGAAACCGCTATCATCAATACCCTACAGTTGATCCGGGCAAAAACGGGCACGATCCAGGGGATGATTCATCTTAACCCCATTCAAAAATCTGTTGCCACCATTGAATTTTCAGATACCTCCAGAGCGTTGCTGTTGCACGTATTTCTTCTGGCAAAGCACATCAAAGACGATCTGAACCATACCCGAAGCACCTCCAGAAATTTTTTCATGACGGTGGTCAGACTGGATGGACGTTTGGGACTTGCCGGACCTCACACATCCATCATTGAGGGTGGAATTGCCGGTATTTCCAAAACAGCCATGCGAGAGTGGCCTGATGTTTTCTGTCGCACAGTGGATTTGCACCCGGAGCTTTCAGTTCAGCAAGCCGCGTCTTTTATCATGGCCGAAATGCATGATCCTGATTTGAGGCTGATGGAAACCGGCTATACGTCGAAAGGAAGAGCCACCATTCTGGATGAAGTTGTCTCAGAAATTCAGTTGGAACCAACCCCTGGGCTTGTTACTGCGTCTTCGGTATTTCTGGTGAGTGGCGGCGCTAAAGGCGTCACCGCAGAATGCGCGATTCAACTGGCACAGAACAGCAAGTGCAAACTGATTTTAATCGGACGTTCCAACTATTCCGCCAATGAACCGGAATGGGCCAAAGGCTGTGACGATGTCACCGAACTCAAACGGAGAGTGATGGAACATCTTAAATCCACAGGGGACAAACCGACTCCCGCAAAAATTCAGCAACATCTGTCACCCGTGTTGTCCGGCAGGGAAATCAGAATGGCCTTGACTCGCATTCAGCAGGCAGGCGGTCAGGCGGAATACATCAGCGGGGATGTGACAAACGCCGTAGATCTGAAACAGAAAATTGACCCCATCGTCAAAAAATGTGGTGCGATCACAGGTCTCATTCATGGTGCGGGAGTTCTCGCCGACAAATGGCTGGAAAAGAAAACGATCAAAGATTTCGAAGCGGTTTATTCAACTAAAATTGATGGACTGAAAGCACTTCTGAGTCTTGTTGAACCCAATCAACTTCAGCATCTGGTCATGTTTTCTTCCGCGGCAGGTTTTTATGGAAATCCGGGACAGGTGGATTATTCTGTGGCCAATGAAATTTTGAATAAAACCGCATGGCGCATGAAGCAACAATATCCGAAATGCCATGTGATTACCTTCAACTGGGGACCATGGGATGGGGGCATGGTCACTCCCGAACTCAAGCGAATGTTTACCCAGAAACAGGTATACATCATTCCGCTGGATCATGGTTCGCAACTGTTCGCACAATGCCTGACTTCCGCCAATGCTCCAGTTCAGATCATTGTCGGTAGTTCCATGCAGAGCGAAGGCGAAGTGCGTTATCCGGAACTGCGTTCATGGCATTTTTCCAGAAAACTCCGGGTAGAAGCCAACGCGTTCACCAAAGATCATGTGATTGGGGGGAATCAGGTGTTGCCCACCGTTTCAGTGATTGCGTGGATGGCTGATGCCTGTGAACAGATCTATCCCGGATTCACGTTTTTTCGCTGTGATGATTACACCATGTTCAAAGGTGTGGTGTTTGATGAAACCCTGGCTGATGAATATTTTGTTGATTTGCGGGAAACGCTGAAAACGCCCGATGAGATAGATTTTGAAGTGAAAATTCAGAGTCTGGATTCCAAAGGGAACAACAGAGTTAATTACGGCGCAAAAATCAAACTGGTGCGAGTCATGCCTGAACGAGCCGTGTACCAGTCGTTGGATCTAACCCGGCGTGAACCTGTTGATGGCAATATTTTTTATCAAAACGGCACCCTGTTTCATGGACCGCTGTTTCAGTCGATAGAAGAGGTTTTGAACCTTCAGGCTGAAAAACTGACCATGCGTTGCAAAGCGGTCGCCGTGAATGAAGCGGTTCAGGGACAGTTTCCGGTCAGAACCTTTGATCCATTTTCCGCTGATGTACAATTTCAGGCCATGCTGATCTGGGCCAGACATTTTTATGATGCGGCCAGTCTGCCTTCACGGGCAGGTATCGGTGAACACTACCTGTCTGTCCCGGCAGGCGCGACCTTTTATGTGTCACTGGACATCCGCAAGCATTCAGCGTCCAATCTGGTCGCGGACATCACCGTCCATGATGAAAACGGACTGATCTACACACGTGTCATCAATGCGGAAGTGACTCTGAGTAAACAGTTGAATCGATTGTTTGTGCCGGCAGGAAGTAAGAACTAGGGTTTTGATATGCTTGGAAAATTAACACAGTATCTTCAATTTCAGTTGCATGAATATCAAATTGAATATCGGGTGCATTCAACTCAACGAATGGCTCAACGGAATGTTACTGTTGAGGATGTGGAATCATCGTTACTGAATGGTGACGTCATTGAAGAATATCTGTCTGATTTTCCATTTCCAAGTGTTCTTATGAATGCTGTAACCCCAAAAGGAAGAAGGTTGCATGTGGTAGTTGGAATGAATCATATAGCAAAAATACTTGTGATTATAACTGTTTATGAGCCTGATCCTGTCAAATGGGATATTTCTTTTACGAAAAGGATTTTATGAAATGCGCAATTTGCCATCATGGACAGACCGAACCTGATAAAATTCATGTGACATTGAAAAGAGACAATACCATTCTGGTGTTTCAAAATGTACCTGCTCAAGTTTGTGATAATTGTGGAGAAGAATATCTATCTTCCGAAACAAACCACTTATTGTTGGAACAAGCCAATCGGTCATTTGCTCACCATGAGTTATTGAGTCTTCTTGATTTTGTCGCATAATGATCAAAGGCGAATCCTGTGTTTTCTGTGAGGAGATGATTTTTGGGGTAGAATGCTTAAAATATTTATAAAACCTTTTTAACAATTCAGCCCCGCATAACGGCACTATTCTGTTTCAAATAAGGATAAAAAATATGGAAAAAATCGCAGTGATTGGTTTGTCAAATCTGTTTCCTGAAGCGAAAACTCCTGAGGAATTCTGGAGCAATCTGATTGGACAGAAGGATTCCCGGACGGTTGCCACAGAAAGACAGATGGGAACGGATCCGACAGTTTTTTATAATGACAAAAAAAGTGTTCCCGACCGATATTACTGTCTCAAGGGTGGATATATCAATGATTTCAGTCTGGATTATGAAGATTTGAATCTGCCCTCTGAGCAAATTGCCGCACTGGATGATGTGTTCAAATGGTCGTTGTATGTGTCCAGAGAAGCATTGAAAGACAGCGGATATCTGGGAAAACGAACCGAACTGGCCAAAACAGGAATCATTCTGGCCAACCTGTCCTTTCCAACCAAATGGTCCAATCACCTGTTTTTTCCCATTTATCATTCCGCGTTGGAACATCACCTCAAACAATTGTTGAATGACCAGAATTTCAAACTGGAACGCTACCTGCCGGAAAGCCCGGTTTCCCCCTACAATGCCATGATTTCAGGCTATCCCGCCGCTGTCGCGGCTCAGGCACTGGATTTGGGAGGCATCAATTTTGGACTGGATGCCGCCTGTGCTTCGTCGTTGTATTCCGTCAAACTGGCCTGTGATTATCTGCTCACACACAAGGCGGATATGATGCTGGCTGGCGCAGTCAGTGCCGCGGATCCGTTTTTTGTCAATATGGGTTTTTCAATTTTTCAGGCTTATCCACAAAATCACCAGAGTCGCCCTCTTGATAAAAACTCCCAGGGATTGTTTGCCGGAGAAGGTGCGGGAATGCTGGTGCTAAAACGCTACAACGATGCCTTGAAAGATGGCGACCGGATCTATGCCACCATTCTCGGAGAAGGTGTTTCCAACGATGGCAAGGGACAGTTTGTGCTGAGCCCGAATCCCCGGGGGCAGATTCTGGCCTTTGAACGGGCGTATGCCGACGCCAAAGTGGAGCCTACAGTGATTGATTATGTGGAATGCCACGCCACTGGAACCCCTCTGGGTGACAAGGTGGAAATGGCTTCCATGGATACTTTTTTCGGACGCTATGGAGTTTCGCCGCTCATTGGCTCCGTCAAATCCAATCTGGGACATTTGCTGACAGCCGCGGGAATGCCCGGCATGTTGAAGGTGATTCTGAGCATGTCTGCCGGGGAAATTCCCCCCACCATCAACTTGACTGATCCCTTGAGTTCACCCAATCAGGTCATTCCTTCCAAAAATATTCCGACTCAACCGATCGCATGGCCTGGCAAGGAAAAGGATTCGATCAAACATGCCGGGGTGAGTGTGTTTGGTTTTGGCGGATGCAACGCACACCTGATTTTTGAACAGGAAACAGAAGAATCCTCAGGCAATTCAAGACAACTCCTGTTGTCAGATCCGCTCCCGGTTCGTGAACGCAAGCCGCTCGCACCGATGGCAATTATCGGCATGGAGGCATTCTTTGGTTCATGCCATGGGCTGGCGGCCTTTCACAAAACATTGTATGACGGCATTCAGCATTTCATTAACCTTCCAGAAAAACGCTGGAAAGGGATCGACCAGTTGGGGGATCTCCTGAAATCGTATGGACTGCCAGAAGGAAAACCCCCGATTGGCGCATATATTGACGAATTTGGAATTGATTTTTTACGTCATAAAATTCCGCCTGTGGCCAATGATCCACTCATTCCCCAGCAATTGCTGATGATCCATGTGGCGGATGAAGCCCTTAAAAACGCAGGGATGAAGGAAGGTGGGAATGTGGCTGTGCTGATTGCCATGGGCACTGAACTGGAATTGCATCAATTCCGGGGACGGGTGAACCTGGATGATCAGATTCCTCGAACATTAAAAAACTATCCCGGTTTGTCTGAAGAACAGAAACAACAACTTCTTGGTCTGTCCAAGGACAGCATCCACGACACCGCCCAGATCAACCAATACACCAGTTTTATCGGCAATATCATGGCCTCCCGCATTTCCTCACGCTGGGATTTCACGGGTCCGTCTTTCACGATTTCCGCAGAAGAAAATTCAGTATTCAAAGCACTGGAAGTCGCACAGATGCTACTGGATCTCGGTGAAATTGACGCCGCGGTGGTTGGTGCTGTGGATCTGGCGGGAAGCATTGAAAACGTGCTGATACGCAACCGGATTTCACCCGTGAATCAGGGCAGTGTGACCATGAGTTTTGACCGGCAATCCAGTGGCTGGAGTGTCGGCGAGGGCGCGGGCGCCGTGGTGCTGAAACGTGCGGACGCGGCCAGAAAAAATAACGACAGGATTTATGCTGAAATCCGCTCCATTGGTGTGAGTCATGGCCAAACCGCGGACTCTGTCCTCAAAGCGGCTCAAATGGCAATGCATGATGCCGGAGTGAAATCCGGAAATATTGAATATCTTGAACTGTATGCCAGTGGCTTTGGCGAAGAGAATCATCATGAAATTCAAGGTTTGCTGAAAGCCTATGAATCACAACCGACTCTGAACTGCGCTGTCGGCAGTGTGAAATCCAGCATTGGGCATACTTTCGCGGCATCAGGAATTGCCAGTTTGATCAAAACCGCCTTGTGTCTGCATCATCGTTTCATTCCCCAAACACCGGGATGGAACGCACCCAAAAAGCCGGAATTGTGGCAGAATGGTCCATTTTATGTCCCGGTAGAGTCCAAAACATGGTTTGTGGATAACGAGGATGAAACCCGGTTTGCCGCCATCAGTGGCCTTGGTCTCGATGGAACCTGTTCCCATCTGGTACTGTCGGAAGGTCCAAAATCCGTAGCTCATGCCGGACGTTACCTGGAATCATGCGCCGTGACCCTGTTGCCCTTGTGCGCTGAAGATGCCGGACATTTGAAACAGGCGTTACAAACTCTGCGGCAGGAACTGGCCTCTGAAAAACCTGTCCCGGAAATCGCCTGGGAACGATTTCTTATTTCACAGCAAACTCCTACAGCAGCATTTGCCGCGGCCGTGGTGGGGGAAAGCCGCGAAGAATTGATCCGGGAAATTGAAATGATGATCGGCGCACTGGATGAAACCGCCAGCAAACGGAAAAGCTGGACTTCACTGAAAGGCAGCACCGTCACTTTCAAGCCCTTGGGAAACACGGGCAAAGTCGCGTTTGTCTTTCCCGGCGGCTTCAATTCTTATCCGGGAGTTGGGAAAGATATTTTTCAATTGTTTCCTGAACTGCATGATCAGGTTTCCTCGCACACCACCCAACTCAGGCAGATGGTTGGCGAACGCTGGTTGAACCCGCGAACCATTGCCCGTATGAGCGATGCTGAACTCAAGCAGTATTCCATGGCCATGGTGGATGAAGCCATCATGATGTTTGAAAGCGGCATCACCTATGCCGTGATGTATACCGACATTATCCGTGAAATTTTTAAGGTGAAGCCTGACATGACCTTGGGTTACAGCATGGGCGAAGTGACCATGATGTATGCTTTCGGGGTTTGGGGACGGACCGATCAGATGAGTCAGACGCTCAAGACCTCGCCCGTATTTCAGACACGATTGGCCGGACCAATGGACACCGTGCGTGAAGCGTGGGGTATTTCACCAAACGATTATCCCGGAAATGATCATTCATTCTGGAAATGCTATACCCTGAAAACCCGGATTGAACGGGTCAGGGACGCCTTGAAAGATGAACCGAAAGTGTTTCCGATCATCATCAACACCGCTGAAGAAATCGTGATTGCAGGAGAAGACAAGGCCTGTGCCCGGGTTATACAGAAACTGGGCTGTGACGCGATGCTGGTGCCAATGAGTGATGTGATGCATTGTGAACTGGTGAATGCGGATCATGAAGCGTTGAGAACTCTGCACGACTGCGCTGTCGTTCACACTCCGGATGTAGCCTGTTATTCCGCTGTCGGCTTCAAACCCCTTTCACTCACCACCGGGGCCATTGCCCAAAACATCGCTGATTTGTATTGCACGCAAGTGGACTTCCCTCGTCTTGTGCAACAGACATGGCAGGATGGTGCCCGCATTTTCATTGAACTTGGTCCACGGGGAAGTTGCACCAAATGGATTGGCGAAACGCTGAAAGACCAGGAACATCTGGCGATAGAAATTGATCGCCGGGGAGTGAAGGAGGCTGTCAGTATTGTGCGTCTGCTGGCACGACTGTTCAGCCATCGAGTGCCGATGGATCTGTCCAGACTGTATCCGGAACCTCAAGCTGTGGCCAATCAAAAATCATTGATCCGACAGATCCCTTTGGGGGGAAGGTTGATGCAGTCAGTAGTTTTTAACGACGCCAATCTGGCATTGTTTGGCAAAAAACCGAAAGAGGTTCCTCCTGTCGCCATTACAACCGTAAAGTCGGACCAGACAGCAACACCTGCGAGTGTTCTTCAAACAGCAAATGCCACACCCAAACCCGAAATGACACGTCAGAAACCGATTCCGTCTCCGGCGCCTGCGTCCAAACCGATTTCTGTTCAATCTCAAATTTCAAAACCTGTGACCCCATCGGTAACCATGCCTAATGCACCTGTTCCTTCTGTAACAGCAATTCGTTCAGTATCCACGGTTCAACGCCCGGCAGAAACTGTGAATTCCGCTCATGTTCATGAACATTCCAGTGTCTACGAAAGCAATTTATCCACAGTAAGTTCGATGCACACCGCATTTCTGGAAACCCGACAACTGGGAATGCTGCAACTGGCAGAAATGATCAAACTTCAGGCTGTTTATCAGACTCTGCATCAGACAGGTTCAGCTATTACGTATCATGTTCCACATGCTGCGATATTGCCGGTGACTCCGGTCCCGTCAGTTCCTGCGCAAAAAATTTTCCAACAGGCACCCGCACCAACAAGAGAAAAACTCACCAGAACAGACGTGATCTGGGATCAGGAAGATCTGGTGGAATTTGCTGAAGGCAGGATCGGGAATGTGTTTGGTCCGGAATTTGACATCATTGATTCCTACCACCGCCGAGTCCGACTGCCTACCACTGATTATCTGCTGGTAACCCGTGTGACCAAACTGGATGCCAAACCCCATGTGTTTGAACCATCTTCATTGACAACCGAATATGACATTCCCCACGATGCTTGGTACTCCATTGATCATCAGATTCCCTGGGCAGTTTGCGTGGAGTCGGGCCAGTGCGACCTGTTGCTGATCAGCTATCTTGGCATCGACTTTGAGTGCAAGGGCGAACGGGTTTATCGTCTGCTGGACTGCACCCTGACTTTTACTGATGAATTGCCCAAAGATGGCGAAACCCTGCGATATGACATTAAAATCAATTCTTTTGCCCGGAATGGTGGAAACCTGCTGTTTTTCTTCAGTTATGAGTGTTTCGTGGAAAACAGACTGGTGCTGAAAATGGATGGCGGATGTGCTGGATTTTTCGATGATCAGGAACTGGAACGGGGCAAAGGCGTGATTCTGACCCAAAAAGAACTGGATGAAAAAAGCCGGATTCAAAAACAATATTTTGAACCGTTGATCCAATGCCCCAAAACATCCTTCAACAAGGATGAACTGCTACAAATCATTCATGGTGACCTGCTTGCCTGTTTTGGTGGCAATTATCAACAGCAGGGGAACAATCCATCGTTGCGGTTTGCCGCTGAAAAAATGCTGATGATCGAACAGATTGTTTCCATTGAACCCCATGGCGGCGCCTGGGGACTTGGATTGGTGATCGCAGACAAGGAACTGGATCCTGAACACTGGTATTTCCCCTGCCACTTCAAGGATGATCAGGTGATGGCCGGTTCCCTGATGGCTGAAGGTTGCGGACAACTCCTGCAATTTTTCATGCTCTATCTGGGTTTGCAAACTCTCACACAGGATGCCCGGTTCCAGCCCATTCCTGGTCTGCCCCAGAAAGTACGTTGCCGGGGACAGGTTTTGCCGCAGAAAGGTATTTTGCGCTATCGCATGGAAGTGACCGAAATCGGTCTGTCGCCAGTGCCCTATGCCAAAGCCAATGTGGATATTCTGCTGGGCGACAAAGTTGTCGTGGATTTCCGTGACCTTGGCATTCAGTTGACTGAAAAATCAGTCACTGATCCTGTGCCGGGAATGATTCGGTCCCAGGCCACTCAAATTCAGACAAGGCAACAGACACCCGCAAAACCGGAACTGTTCAATAAATATCAACTGATAGAATTCGCGACCGGCAAAATTTCAAACTGCTTTGGACCCGAATTTGCGATTTATGACAATCGGCAACCACCCCGAACGCCCAATGGTGATTTGCAGTTGATTGACCGTGTGCTGGAAGTGACCGGAGAACGACATAATTTCAAGGAACCTTCCGCTGTTGTTTCAGAATACGATGTCCCGGTTGACGCCTGGTATTTCAGGGGGAATTCCCATCCTTCATGGATGCCCTATTCGGTGATCATGGAAATTTCACTCCAACCCAACGGCTTCATTTCCGCATGGTCCGGAACCACACTGCTTTATCCGGAGGTGGATTTTTATTTCCGCAACCTGGATGGCAAGGGAAAACTGCTAAGGGATATTGATCTGCGAGGCAAAACCATCACCAACAAATCGAGACTGTTATCAACAGTTTCTTCTGGAAACACGATCATTCAGCAATTTGATTTTGAATTGCTCCATGACGACGATCCTTTTTATCAGGGAACCGCTGTGTTTGGCTATTTCACCAAAGACATGCTGGTCAATCAGGCTGGACTGGATGCCGGACGCAAAACAGTTCCCTGGCATGAACGGGAACAGATTGCGCCACACAGTATGGTGAAGGTGACATTGAAAAATATGGAATCGCCCTTGTTTCAGGCACCTGCCGGAAAACCCCATTACCGCCTGGCGGACTGGCAACTCAATTTTCTGGATGAAGTGCTGATTTCACCGCAGGGTGGAACCGCTGGCAAAGGATACATTCATGGTTTGAAAAATATTGATGTGTCAGACTGGTTTTTCCCGTGCCATTTCCATCAGGATCCTGTCATGCCCGGTTCTCTGGGTGTGGAGTCCATCCTCCAGGCAATGCAGGTATTCTGTCTGCAACAGGGCTTGGGATCATCGTTTCAGTCACCGCGTTTCACACACAGGCTTGACACCGTGTTCTGGAAATACCGTGGACAGATCATTCCGGCCAACCGCCAGATGACCATCGAAGTGAATATCACCGACATTCAGCAGACTGCGGATTGTGTGACCGTGATTGCCAGGGCGAACCTGATGAAAGACAACCTGCGGATTTATGAAATCACCGACATCGCCCTGTGTGTGGTGGAAGCATGATAAAAACGTAAGGATTGTTTATGCCCGAAGTTTACGAAATATTAACGGAAATTCAGAATCCCGCCCTTTATTTCGCACCGGTTATGATCAATGAAGAAACCGCCAGATTGATGATTCATCGAAATATTGATTGCTGATCATCCAAAAGGAAAACCATGGTTACAAGAGAATTGCTTAAATCAGAAATAGACAGGGTCAAAGATGAGCATTTGATTGCATTATACAATATCATCAAAGTTTTTGAATTACCGGAAGGGTCCATCTTGCCTGATTCAGGAATCAAGCCGAATGAGATTGAAACGACACAGTACCCGGACTGGCATCATTTTATAGAAACAAGTTATGGCTGTTTGCGGGATGACCCTATCGAACGTGCCTCCCAAGGCAACTATGAAACCAGGGAGACTATTGAATGAAGTATCTATTGGATACCAACACATGTATTCGTTTTTTGAATGGACGTTCTGAGCAAATCAAAATGCGAATTGAGGGTTTAACTCCCGATGAAATCCTGCTTTGTTCTATTGTTAAAGCAGAGTTGTTTTATGGAGCATTGAAGAGCCAGTATCCTGAAAAAAATCTTGCCAGGCAGCTTCAATTTGTAAATCGTTTTTTATCTCTATCCTTTAATGATACCGCAGCAGATGCGTATAGTCACATTAGAACCCAATTGGAAAAAAAGGGCACCCCAATCGGACCAAATGATTTGATAATCGCATCAATTGCCGTTGCCAATAAACTGATTCTTGTCTCCCATAACACGAAAGAGTTTTCCAGAATTCCAGACCTGATGCTCGAAGATTGGGAGCTGTAGTCAGCACGTAGATATGCCTATTTATTGATCAACCCTCAGACAGGAACGTTATGAATCCTACAAATTTTACACCAGTTCAATTCACAAGTCGGTCATCAACGCCTCATTTCGGGTGGCGTGTGCCGGAAAGTACAGTTGAGTTCGATGCGGGCTCCATCAAGGCGTTGTTGCTTGATTCTTCCAATCCCTGTTATCTGGTGTCAGTCAATGGTCAGTTTGGCATCAGCCAGCAGGCATTCACAGTAGCCGAATTTCCAGATGGCATATCGGTAGAGGCGTATGTTCCAGCGATTCCTGTCGATCAACTGGGGGATGCGGGTTTCCTCCACACTCACGGAACCCGATATGCCTTTTATGCCGGAGCGATGGCCAACGGAATTGCTTCAGCAAAAATGGTGATCGCACTCGGACAGCACGGTTTTCTGGGGAGTTTTGGTGCGGCTGGTTTGGTGCCAGCCACTATTGAAAAAGCGATTCATGCCATTCAAACCGCACTGCCGAACGGGCCTTATGCATTCAATCTGATCCACAGTCCCAGTGAACCCGCTCTGGAACGGGGTGCCGTGGAACTTTATCTGAAACATGGGGTTCATACCGTGGAAGCCTCCGCGTTTCTGGATTTGACACCATCGATCGTGTATTACCGTGTGTCGGGACTGGCAGAAACTCAGGAAGGGCACATTCAGGTGAATAACAAGGTGATTGCCAAAATTTCAAGAGGCGAAGTGGCCTCCAAATTCATGCACCCTGCCCCGGAAAAAATACTGTCACAACTGGTTCAGCAAGGAATGATCAGCGAACGCCAGGCTCAACTGGCCCAATATATTCCTATGGCTGATGACATCACGGTAGAAGCGGATTCAGGAGGACACACGGACAATCGACCGTTGGTTTCTTTGTTGCCATCCATCCTTTCATTACGAGATGACCTGCAGGCGCAGTTGGGGTATGCGACACCAGTCCGTGTTGGCGCAGGTGGGGGCATTGGCACTCCGATGGCCGCTTTGGGGGCGTTCATGATGGGTGCGGCGTATATTGTGACTGGTTCTGTCAATCAGGCCTGTGTTGAGGCCGGAGCATCAGAACACACCCGCAAATTGCTGGCTCAGGCGGATATGGCCGATGTGACCATGGCTCCGGCCGCGGATATGTTTGAGATGGGCGTGAAACTGCAAGTGTTGAAACGGGGAACGTTGTTTGCGATGCGTGCGCAGAAACTCTATGAACTTTACATGGCGTATAATTCCATAGAAGAAATTCCAGCCGCGGAACGTGAAAAAATTGAAAAACAGATTTTCCGGCAAAGTCTGGATCAAGTCTGGCAAACCACGGTTTCGTATTTTTCTGAACGTGACCCTCAGCAGATCGAACGGGCAAAGGATAATCCCAAACGCAAAATGGCTCTGATTTTTCGCTGGTATCTTGGTCTATCTTCCCGCTGGTCCAATTCAGGTGAACCCGGCCGGGAAATGGATTATCAAATCTGGAGCGGTCCGGCCATGGGGGCGTTCAACGCCTGGACCCATAATTCCTATCTGGCAGACTATACCCAGCGTCATGTTGTCGATGTGAACTGGCATATTCTTTCCGGAAGCGCCTATCTCTACCGCATCCAGCAACTTCAGCTCCAGGGGGCGACATTTTCACCTGAACTGACCCGCTATATTCCTTATCAATAGATTCCCTCCTCATCCTTGTGATTCAAGCTGGTCGCTGTCGCTTGAATTTGGAAGTGGTGAATGGGTAACGAGCGACTCATGGACTCCTTACCCATTCAAACTGTAACATGGAAAATGAATGGTGCCGAAAAAACTGATACAGACTCAATTTTTTAAACTTGCTATTCTGTTTTGATTCAATCTAAAAGTTGCCAACGCTTAATTCAAAATAAGCAAAAATTAACAAAACTTACCATAACGATGGCAATACTCACCCCGCTCAAACAGGATATTTATGGTTTCACCGGCTACTCGTATTTCTCAAACAGAAACAGTTGATCTTCAAACTCAGATGGAAAAAAATCAATTTCCAGCACTGATAACTCCACCCGTTGAATCAGGCTGGAACCAATTCCGACGCTGGTTTGGGAAAGGTGTTTCCTGGAGCATAAGCGCCTTGAACGGACTCATTGGCGATTATATGCATGAACAAAAAAATGAACTGACCGTGACCATGGGGTTTTATCTTCATCACCAGCATATTCCAATGACCGGGGAATCCTTGAACAACTATTCTGAGGCCCCGTCTTCAAGGATATGCGTATTGATTCATGGCTTGTCCTGCAATGAAGATCCATGGCAGTTTTCGGATGGTTCCGGGGATGATTACGCCAAATTACTTCAACGGGACTCAGGCTATACGCCGTTTTATTTGCGCTATAATTCCGGACTTCATATTTCCCACAATGGTGAGAATTTGTCAGCCTTGCTGGATCAACTTCACAGGAATTATCCAGTAGACCTTGAGGAGATTGTATTGATCGGGCACAGCATGGGAGGATTAGTCGCACGGAGTGCCTGTCATTATGGCTGTGAAAAACAGCAGGAATGGACTCAGAAAATTAAAAAAATATTAGTCCTTGGATCGCCCCATCAAGGCGCGCCACTGGAACAGGTAGTGAATGTCACGACCCATATTCTGGATGCCATTCCAACGGTTTATTCCCGTTTGGCCAGTGATTTTTTTAAAATCCGCAGTGCGGGCATCAAAGACTTGCGGTTTGGTTATATTACCCACGAAGATTGGGATGGACATCATCCGGATACTTTATTAAAAAACACTAAAACAAAGCCTCGTCTTCCTGAAAACATTGAACTGTATGTGATTTACGGGGTTATTCATGAAACACGAGAACATCTGATCAATGAATGGTTTGGGGATGGCATGGTACTGAAAAGAAGTGCCCAGGGAAGATCGTCAAACAAAGAGCATTGTCTGGGTATTCCAGAAGAAAGAATTCATGGATTTCCGGGAAAGGGACATCTCACCCTGATGAACTCCAGGGAAGTTTATGAAGTGATCCATCAATGGTGTACCCGTGACCTGGAGACCTCCAGTGGTGTCATGGACAACAACGGGAGTGCTTCACCGAAAACTGTGCCACCCATAGAATTAAAACCTGAAATGTTAAAAGGCGCTGTCAAACTCCTGAACACTGGCATTGAGCAAGGCATTCAGGCCTTTGAAAAAGTCCATGCGTCTATTGCACGAACTCCTTATGAAATATTATCCATGATTCCGGTCGTAGGAATTGTTTCTGAGGTCGTCAGAGAGATCAATAAACATTCTTTCCAACAAACCTGTCAGCGAATTCGAGATGTGAACAATATAGCGAATGAGTTTGTACAGCAAATCTGATAAAAGCATAAAACAGAATCGTATATGGCAGAGACACATACCCCGAAAAAAATACACCATGGGTGCTTGATCGGAGCCTTTGATTTATTCAATGCATGGCATGAGATGACCCTGCAAATTGTGGGAAATCAATGTGAGCATCTGGATATCCTGATCACCGATGCCAATTCTGACACAGTGTGGTCTGGTGATATTCGAGCAGAAATGATTGCGGCGACTCATTATGTGGAACATGCGGGTTTGGTTTCCGCAACCGGAGTCACACCTGATGTTGACGTTTTTTTTGCGTGTAAAGATCAGGATTTATCTGCAATCAATTTACCGGCGAATATCCCTGTTGTTTTGCTGGATGTTTCAATGACAGAGAGCGAAGCCAGTCGATTGTTGAAAACGAGAATTGAAAGTGGCGCATGGTCACACTATCCCGAGGAAAAACAATGTTCAGGGAAAATAATTCAGGAACATGAACTTGCCTCCAGGGTGTCTGAATGGAAACAGAATTCGCTTCAAATCGTTACAACCAACGGGAGTTTTGATTTATTGCATCCGGGTCATGTGCGCTATCTTCAGGAGGCTCGTAGTCATGGGAATTTATTGATCATCATGGTCAATGACGATGCCTCTATTCGTGATAGAAAGGGAAATCAACGACCAGTTTTTTTACAACGGGAACGCATGGAGGCATTATCCATGTTACGTTGTGTGGACTGGGTTGTACCATTTCATGGAGACAATCCCTTGTACATGATTGACCGGATTGCGCCCGCCGTTCATGTGAAGGGGGGCAGTTTTGAACCTGAACGCATCGCCCGGGAAAAACAGCTTGTTGAATCAAAAGGTGGAAAATTGATCACTCTGGAGTTGATTGGGGAGTTCTCCTCGAGTCATCTGATTCAGAATGTGCGGGCGATGTCCAAAATTTAACCTTGTTTCACCAGCAATGATGTTTTTTTAAGCAGAAGATTGAAAGTATCAACCGGGAATTCGTGATAAATCGCTGGACTCAGGAGGCAAATTCAGTGGCACAGGAATTGCTGATTTAAGATTAGCCTTGAATCTTGATCAACCTCACCCAATATTTGCGTGAACTCAATTCATTCAATACCTCATTTTTGAGGAAATTACGCACACAAGGAGAATCCAATGAAAAAAGTTGAAGCGATTATCAAGCCCTTTAAATTAGATGAAGTGAAAGATGGCCTTGCTGCTATTGGCATTAAAGGCTTAACTATTTCCGAAGTAAAAGGTTTTGGACGTCAGAAAGGGCACACCGAATTATACCGTGGAGCAGAATATGAGATTGATTTTCTCCCCAAAATTAAGGTAGAAGTGGTGGTCAATGATGATAAGACACAAGAAGTAATTGATGTGATTCAGCAAAAATCAAAAACAGGAAAAATCGGGGATGGTAAAATCTTTGTATATGATCTCGAAAAAGTGGTTCGAATCCGAACTGGCGAGATGGACGATAACGCAATCTGAGCCATTCAGGAGGGAAGATGATTGATTCTCTTCCCTCTAATGAACGATTTTCTGTTCTCAAGACCCTCGCGGAAATCAGCAGGATCATCACGTCATCCCATGATGCCTATGAAACTCTTGCGCTGACAGCAAGGATGATTGCGGAACGCATGCATGTGGACGCATGCTCCATTTATATCTTTGATGCTGACGACAGTGCACTCACCCTCAAAGCCACTTATGGTCTGAGCCAGGACTCGGTGGATTCAGTTAAAATTCTGCCGGAAGAAGGTCTGGTTGGACTTGTCCTTGAACTTTCCGAACCAGTGCAAGTGGCGGAAATGCGGCTCCATCCGCGTTTCAAATATTTTTCACAAACTCGTGAAGAACAATTTTCTTCTTTTCTGGGGGTTCCACTCATTGAACATCGAAAAGGTATCGGTGTGCTGGTGGTCCACACCATTGACTGTCGTAATTTCACAGAAGAAGAAGAGCATATTCTGGTAACGATCGCGTCCCAGATTGTGGGGTTGATCTCAAAAGCCATCCTGATTAAAAAACTGGATTTATCGACAGACTTCTCCCGGCAAAGTTCCAATCCCTATCGCAAGGAAACATCTCAGGTCAAAGGCACACCTATCGCTTCCGGCTTTGCACTGGGCAAAGCCATTGTTCTACAGGAAGCAACTCTGGAAGAGCCGGTGTATCAGGCAACACAGCCCGTTGCCAAAGAACTCAAGGACTTCAATGATGCTTTAGAACGCACAATCACTGATATCCTGCAGTTGATTGACAAGGTTTCAGAATATCTAACGCCAGAAGAAGCCTCAATTCTTCATGTCCACTTGCTGTTTCTCGAAGATCGGGGATTTCAGGAAAAAATATTACGGAACATTGAGCTGGGAGCCTCTGCGGCGTGGTCGATTTATCATATCGTACAAGAACATCTCAGGGCGTTTGATGCCATTGATGATCCATACCTTAAAGAAAAAGGTGCAGATCTCAAGGACGTTGGCTATCGTCTGCTCTATCAAATTGGTCATGCGCCTTCCACAATCACAGAAAAAGAAGGGATACTGATCAGCAGACAATTGCTGCCAAGTGATGTGGCCCGCCTGGATACAAGCAAAATCAAGGGTCTTGTCATGTCCTCCGGTGGGGTGGTGTCTCATGCGGCAATCCTGGCGAGATCATTGCTGATTCCAGCAATATGTGTTTCAGACAATGTCCTGCTTGAAATCAAGGAAGGTGAGCAATTAGCGCTGGATGGCAAGAGTGGTATCATTGTCATCAATCCGGGCGGTGAAGAAATCACGACCTTTCAACGCCTTCTGCTGGAACAACAACGATACAATGAATACCTGGAAAAATTCAGGGAACTTCCTTGCCAGACCAAGGATGGAATCAGGATTACCGTGATGGCCAATGTGGGACTCCAGAATGATTGCCAGTTGCTGGACCATTATGGTGCTGAAGGAATCGGATTGTACCGTAGCGAAATCTATTTTCTTTCGCTCGATAGTTACCCCAGCATTCCACAACAGGTTGAAACCTATCAGAAAGTATTGCAGAGCATCGGTCCCGAACAGTCACTGATTTTTAGAACTCTTGATCTGGGCGCCGACAAATCAGCGCCTTACATGGGATTTGCTGACGAAGAAAACCCGTTTCTCGGGTTTCGTGCATTGAGGCGGCAACTTCAAAATCCTGAAATTCTCAAACAGCAAATCAAGGCCTTGTTGTTGACCGTGGGTTCCAGAAAAAATATATGTCTGTTGTTTCCCATGATCACAGATTTGAGAGAATTGCAGGAAGCCAAACAGATCTATCAGGATTGCCGAAACGAACTTAGAAATGAAAACTATGAACCGGGCGAATTAAAAATTGGTATGATGTTTGAGGTACCCGGAGCCATTCTTCAAAGTGAATGGTTCATGCCGGAAATTGATTTCTGCTCCATTGGTAGTAATGACCTCACCCAGTATGTCCTGGCCGTGGATCGGAATAACCCGCTCATTTCGCATTTATATGACCCGCTCCATCCCTCTGTTTTAAAAATGATGTATCAACTCATCCAGATGGCACAGAAGTTTAATATTCCCATTGAAATTTGTGGAGAAATGGCTTCAGATCCCGATGGCTGTGTGATTCTTGTCGGAATGGGACTGACACTTCTCAGCATGAACGCTCCGTTGATTCCAACCATCAAAGCCCGGTTATCTGCCGTTACCCTGGAAGACGCTCGAGGATTAGCCAGACAAGCCATGGATTCATCACATCCTCAGGATGTCCGACGCATGATCAATGACTATTTCGAAACACACACTGTGTCCTGACATGCTGCCAATTCTGCATTTGATTTATGGCAATCAGCAGTTACTGGTTGATGAAACCACAGAAAATCTGACAAAACAACTGTTGGAACAACGAGACCGTCAGGATGCTCTTGAGCGGTTTGACGCGATAGAACTGCTCAAGGATAATTCTCAGGGAGTTACGCTGGATCAGTTTCAGACATCCTGTGAAACTTTGCCGTTTCTGACAGATTTAAAAGTCATCAGACTGGATCACTGTGAAGTCCTCGCTACCTCCGCAAAGCCTGGCAACGGCAAGGAAGGGCGGTTGCTCCATGTTCTCCTGAATTCTATACGATCGCCCCATCCAGCTTTCAGGTATCTGCTCACCAGCTCAGCCATGAGCGATAAAAATCTGAATTCTCTGTTGCTTAAAGAAGTCAAAAAAAATGGCAAAGTGATCAAATTTGTGGCTTACGAGGATTCAACTCCGGTCGATTGGTTGCTGAAACGTGCCTCACAAAAAAACTTGCCGTTATCCCGTGGAATGGCTGAATTGCTGATTGAACTCGTTGGTAATGATTTGAATGATCTGGATCAGGAGATGGAAAAACTATCTCTGATGAATATCTCCAGGAGCACATTGACAGAACAATTTCTTCTGGACCATGTTCAGGGTTATAAGCATTTTTCTGTCTTCAGGATCATTCAGGCCTTGTCACTGAAACAAATTGTTCCAGCGCTGGAAACCCTTGAACAGGTGATGATGGAGTCCGCCAAAGATTATGTGAAGCTGTTTGTGTTGATTCATCAGCAATTTCGTAAACTTCTCATGATTCACTATCTCAAACGCAGACAAGCTCCTGAGGATGAAATACTGGGATCTCTGGGTATGCATCCTTTTCTGGGGCGTCAGGTGGTCGCGCAAGCCAGAAATTTTAAAACACATGAACTCGAACAGATTTATCATCGACTTGGAACCATGGATCTCCCCTTCAAGTATCATCCCCATCTGGCGCAGACAATGCTTCAGGATCTGTTTCAATCTATTTGTCTATCATCCTGATATCCGTTTTATCAGATCAGAATCTTTTAAATTTTTATAAGGAATCACATGACACTGGCTCTGTTTGATCTGGATAACACACTTCTGGAAGGCGATAGCGAAGTATTTTGGATGGAATATTTGTTGAATATGGGAATGGTCCATAACAGATCGCTGGATCAGATGAACGCATATCACAAGCAATACGAAGAAGGAACATTGAATATCCGTGAATACCAGTCCTTTGTTCTGGCACCTCTGGCAAAATATGACATCACTATCCTTGAAGCCCACCGAACCAAATTTCTATCTGAAAAAATATGGCACAGGATCAGAAAGTGGATGTTACCACGACTGGAATGGCATCGAAACCAACAACATACCCTGTTGCTTATCACGGCTACCAATGATTTCATCACGACACCCATCGCGAATTATCTGGAAATACCGCATTTGCTGGCCAGCCAGGCTGAAATTATCAAGGGCAGTTTCACAGGCAAGATCAGTGGGATCCCCTGTTTCAGGGATGGGAAGGTGGCAAAACTGAAAGAATGGTTGTCTTTGCATGACGAGGATACCTCGGGAAGTTGGTTTTACAGCGATTCCCGGAATGATATTCCTTTACTGCAGGAAGTTGCACACCCTGTTGCCGTCACACCAGATCCATTGCTGAAAGATTTTGCTGAAAAACAGGAGTGGATGATCATGGAAATGCCGTCAACCTAAAAGGCATGACAAATGTTTGCCAGCTCTGTATTTTTCAGCTTTCGAAAGGGAAATATGAGGAATCTCATAAAAACTGAAATTAATAATTCAAGAGGCTTGACTTCTAAAATCAAGGACGTTAGAAGCTTGGCAGTCCTTCAGGGACCGTAAGCCCCAGCAATTCAGGAATGATGGGTTCAGCATCTTCTTGAATTTAACAACTCGATGAGTCAACTTGTGAGAGATTTTGAATAGAACGGGTAAAGTTTTTCACAAGAAATTTTAAAAATTATTATTAATAGGAAAAACACATGACTAAGGCAGAATTAGTGGCAGCAATTGCAGACAATGCAGAACGAACCAAAGCAGATGCAGAACGATTTCTCAACGCAACCATCAAAGCGATTGAAGACGCTTTGGCCAAAGGTGAAACCATTCCCCTGATTGGTTTTGGAACTTTCTCTGTTTCCGAGCGTCCAGCACGAATTGGAAGAAATCCACGAACCAAAGAAGAATTGAAAATCCCTGCATCCAAATCTGTCAAATTCAAAGTTGGCAGCAAATTGAAAGATGCCGTAAACAAGTAATTATGCAGATGGGAGGGGTAAAAAACCTCCCATTTTCTTTGAGGCCTACCCTGACGAATCCCCTTCAACCGCCTGGCACAACATAGAACTGGAGATGTGGTTTCTTAACTTCATTGACTAAACGATGAGCCTCCCTTGACACACCTCATTTGAGGTGAACAAAAAGCTTGTCATGCCCGATTTTATCATGTAACAAATCCAGCTTCACACGTTTAATTATTTCCAGAAATTATATTTTTATCAGGATAATGAGTTATGAAACGGACATTTCAGCCCAACAATCATCGACGAAAAATGAAACATGGTTTCCGCGCCAGAATGTCAACCCCCGGTGGCCGTTTGGTGATTAACCGCCGTCGAGCCAAAGGAAGAAAACGGTTGTCTGTCTGATCGTGAAGTCTTTTGGTTTTCCCAAAAACATTCGCTTAAGCCGTCAGAACGAAATACAGGCCATTTGGGAAAATGGTCTGTATTGCCGTAAAGGCATCTTGGGTGCCAAATATTTAAAGAATGATTTGGGCTACAACCGGTATTTGATTTCTATCAAAAAAAAAGTCGGCTCCGCTCCAGTGCGGAATCTGCTAAAACGGTTGATTCGTGAAGCAATACGGTTAACCCAGGTGAAATTTCAGGGTGGTTTTGACATCTGCCTGTTTATCACCCGGCCTCCTCAGTATTCAGTCACTTTTGCCACCATTCAGAAAAGCATCCTGTATTTATTTCAACAGATGGAACAGGGACACGCTTCATCATGAAAGAACTTCCCGATGAATTCAAAGGGGATCATCCGACTCATATTCTCACGATTCTCCGGGAGAAAATACTCCTCGGTATTTTATGGTTGATTCGAGGATATCAATATTTGATTTCTCCTTTTTTGCCTCCTTCTTGCCGTTTTTATCCCTCCTGTTCGCATTATGCTTTGGAAGCATATCATCGGCATGGAATTTTTTATGGCTCCTGGCTGAGTCTTCAACGCATACTCAAATGTCATCCGTTTCATCCCGGGGGTCTTGATCCGGTTCCCGAAAAGCATTTTCACACTTCAGAGAATACCCATTGACGCTTTATGGAAACAAAAACATTTCTCGCAATATTTATTTCATTTGTAATCCTGGCAGGATGGTCGTTGCTATTCCCGCCGACACCACCGGAAATCACCTCTCAACCAGCCCTTGAAACAGTCATCACTTCTCAGGAAGAGACAACTGACATGCCTTCTTCTTTGACTTCGGCACCCGAATCACCAATGGAAGCCGAATTTACTGAAATAAAGACTGACCTCAAGCCCCTGTTGATTCCCGTCGAAAATATTCAGTTTCGCTATATGGTGAATACACGTGGTGGAATTCTGGAAAATATTCAGTTGAAACAGTATCAGCACAAAAAAGAACACCTGAGTCTGGTTCGATGGCTTCCGCTTCTCAGCTTTGTGCTGGGGAAGGATAGTCCCCATGAAACCAATGACAATCTCGTTGAATTACTGAACAACAGTCTTGAAAATGAACGTGCCATGACAATGGAATTTGAAGATGCGCCAGAACTGACAAAATTATTCAGCAGGGTCGTTTACGCCGCGAATGTTGAAAGGTTGGATGTTGTTGCTGGAATTGACAACAAACTGGTTCTTACATCCCCCGTTATCAAGGGACTTCAGGTCATCAAAACATTCCAGTTCAATGCGGAATCGTATGTGATGAATTATTCCTTTCAAGTGATCAACCGGTCCGCTACTGAACAATCCCTTAAAATCAGACAGATATTTGGCGAAGGCAAAGTTCCTGACGCTGCGACAAGTAATGCACATACGGGAGCCGTTTATTATGTGGATGATAGCATTGAAACTGAATCAAGTTCAGATCTTGAACAGGAAATGCAGATTCCCGTTATGAAATGGTTGGGACTTGAAGACCATTATTTTATCAGGGCAGTCGCTCCACAAACGCCTGTCCGGTTTGGTTATTTTCATGCGAAATCCGTCTTTGGCCCCAATGGTAAGGAAGAGGTTCCCTATTTCGGGGTGCGTTTACCGAATGTGGATTTGATGCCCAATAAACAGATTGAAGCCCGGTTTGAAATTTTTGCCGGCCCCAAGGAAGAGCAGGCCATGGCCGTCTTTGGTCGAAAGCTTGAGGGGTCCATGAATATGACCCTGGCCAGCATTGCACAACCATTGCTGGCACTGTTACGCTGGATTTATGGCTATGTCGGAAATTATGGGGTTGCAATTATTATTCTGACTGTGATTGTGCGGCTGGTTTTGTTTCCGCTGACTTTCAAGGGCATGAAATCCATGAAAAAAATGCAGCAACTTCAACCCAAGATGAAACGGTTGCAGGAAAAATATAAAAATAACAAGGAAAAGCTGAACTTGGAGATGCTGGAGATGTATCGGAAACATAAGGTCAATCCCTTGGGAGGATGCCTTCCGTTGGTCTTGCAGATTCCGATTTTTTTCGGGTTGTACAGTGCGTTATCCAGTGCGATTGAATTGCGACACGCTCCTTTTATTTTCTGGCTCAATGATCTGTCTGCCAGAGATGGGTTGGCCATTACACCGTTGCTGATGGGGATAACCATGTTTTTTCAGCAAAAAATGACACCCACCACCATGATGGATCCGACCCAGGCCAAAATGATGCAAATGTTGCCGATAATCTTTACATTTTTTACATTTTCTTTTCCATCAGGTCTGGTCATTTACTGGATCACAAGCAACATCCTGTCCATTGGTCAACAATATCTGATCAACAACATTAAAACCCCTGAAATGGAATGACTTTTTATGAAGAATATCGTTTTTCCCATTGACGGCGATATTCTTCCGCATAAAGTTCAATCCACCGCTTGATGATGGTATTAGGATTATCCCTCCCATTCATTTCAAGATAGTGATCAATTTCCTGAATCTGCGCCCGCATGTATTTTTCCTCATCATAGGTTCCCATAAGTACCTCCGAGACGATCGAGTTGATGTTTGCGGATTTTTTTGTCAGAAAAAGGAAATTCAAATTTCATACCGAAAGGCTCTTCAATTGAGAGAACCATGCTGTATTTTATGAATTTCTGGTGGTTAACCGCCCTTCCTCTCATGATACTCCCATGGATCTGGCCGTTGATTCAGCAACGTGATCCCAAGGCCGTGGGGCATTCAGCTCTGTTCCTGTTTCCAGCCCATAACCAGTCTGAAAAAATAAACTGGTCAACACGACACTGGCTTTTGAAACTCCTTCGATCACTGATCATTGGATTATTTTGCGTATTGTTGGCAGGACCTTACTGGATGGGGGATCGCGGTGTGGAAGAACTCCAGGTGTGGGACGACACACTTAGCGTTCAGGAAGGGAACTACTCCAAACCAGCGATCCCCCGAGGTCGGGTACTAACATATTCAGAGATATTCAAGCGAACTCCGGTTCAACCTCTGGAATCAGATACCTCGAATGAGGATATATTTCCCTTATCCCCGGGAATCACCCAACTGGAAACAGCGATTCAAAAATATCTGGACGACCAACAGAAACCTCCCGGGTTGATGATCAAAGTTCATTTATGGTCTGACTTTCAGACGTCACAATACCAGCATTATTTTTCGTCATCTGCCGGATTTGAATGGGTAATGCACCGCTTATCGCCTGAATTGAATGAAGAAAACCTATGGATTGAAAACATTCGAATTGAAATCAAGCACCCCGAATTGAACGAATTTCACGCCACAATAACCGGAAATTCTCAAAATCAGGCTGTCAAACTTGTCATCACACAGGCGGATAAGGTTTTGTCGGAATCACTGTTGAACTGGAAACAGCATCCTCTATCTGTGGATATTCCACTGCCTGCTTATGATCACTCACGTCCCGTAAAAATCGTGATTGTTCCAGAACGAAAGGAATGGCTGGGAGATAACAGCCATTTCTACCAGCGAAACGCTGAAAAACAAACTGTGGTTGCTCTCATAACTTCTGAAGGCATGGAAAGTATCTATCGGCATGGCCTGCATGAACTCAAAGCACTGCTCAATGCAGAACATATCACTTCCTTTATTGTTGATACCGTGGAGGATTTGAAACAATCCCGGGCAGATGGCGTGATATTATTGGGTGATCATCCATTGCGTTGGCAGGAGTTGCCTCAAGACACTGGATTCAAATTGTTTATTCCCTCAAGACTCAACGACTGGAAATTTGCCGCCCAACGCCCTGAGACAGATCAGAAGAGGAATGGGAACAAGAATACGCCTGTTGATCAATGGATCATTTCCTGGGAATCCGCATCCCTCATTGAATCTGATAGCATCCTGCCGATCAATAACTGGCTACAAAAGACTTCAGCATCAAATCTCTGGTTGTTTAGGACAGGAATTTCTCCAGAGTGGGGAAGTCTGTATAAGGACAGTCAGTTTGCGGAACAATTCAGCCAGACGCTGCAAACGATTCTCAAAGAAAACAGGCTAAGGCTCTTGGGAAATTTTGAAGGGAATTCCATACTGGCTGAAATTCAGGGTTCTCCCCTAATGTATTGGATGCCAGGCACTTATGAATTGAATCAGAACGGGAAAACTCAGCGTTTTTCCATGAATATTTCAAAAAAAGAGAGTCTTGCTGAATTCATGAGTGAGGAACAGATTGAGGATATGAGCGTATTTCTCAAACAACGGCATCTTCAGTGGAATCGTCAGCAGGGTCAATCTTCTTCCGACACCTTGCACTGGTGGTTATTGTGGATATTATCCGTTTTATTGCTGATTGAAATCCTTGTTTCTTTGAGAATACTTCTGATTGGAAGATCGAATACCTGAGGGTTCAATCGCCCCATCGTCGCATATCCCGTAGCAGAACCTGACGGACAACTTTTCTGAAAAACAATTGTAATAACGAGAGATGTCCAAAGGTCACGCCCCAATGTCCCAGGAGCATCCCGCTCCATTGGGCAAAATTGTATTGATCCTCATGCGAAATAATGCCGTTTCCATCCATTTTAAAAATGGAATGAACAGGTTGCTCGATTATTTTTTTCAGAACAGGAATGTCATATTTGAGGAGCCATGAAACTTCACATTCCTGGTCATGAACTTCAATATGACCAATTTTGATGTCTATTTCATGGGACATTTCACACACAAGGCGCCACATGCCATGAATCTCAGGACCTGTAATTTTATCAAAGACAGGACTGCTGTAGACTGCCTCAGGTGAATAAAAAGAAGAAATGGCCTCATAATCCAGTTGGATTATCGCCTTAAAGAACGACTCCAGTCGTATTTGATGAGACGCCATGAGGATTGAAAAACTAAAATGTTATCGCGATTATGCGCCTGGTGATAGTTGATACAGTGCTTCAATTTCTTCTTCAAAGCCTTTGGCGATTTCATCAGGTTCCTGAATCAGGCTGGTGTCCGAAACCACACCAAACAAAATATTTCCACCGTAGCTCAATATACTGAGACCAATTCCAATATTTCCGCTTTGTGGAACCCAGAACATGATCTTACTCAGGGGGATATCCGCCAAAAATATTTCGGATTTTGGACCGGGAACATTGGTCAATACGGCAGTTCCTCTCAAACTGAAAATAAATATCATCAATCTTTGAATCAAATGCGGAACCTTGCCTAAAAACTGGAGCATCCCAAACGATACCACGGCTTCAAGAGATGACTTGATACGATTCATCCTGCGTTTCACTTCTTCCAGACGTTCTCCGGGAGATTCAACACCAATCGGCAGCGGGAGAAAGATCACGCCAAACCGATTCCCCATCTGACTGAATTCTTCCATCGGACGTAAATTGACTGGAACCACCACCCTGACATTTTTCCCAACATAAGGATAGGCATGTTTTTTAAAATACCGTTGAATCGAGCCTGTCGCGGCGGCAATGGCAAGATCGTTGATTTTTGCATCCAGTGTATTCCCTGCCTCCTTGAATTTTGCCACAGGAATGGGATTGGACCAGGCTACTTTTTTTTCTCCCGACAGATTGCCTTTCAAGGGAGTGAAGGTATCTGGCCATAAAAACAGAACTTTGATCAACGCCAGAAAAAATCTCCATGACAAATTTAAAACCCGTGCCATTTCACCGGGATTGGTAAGAGTTTTAAAAGTCCTGTGAGCCAATCTTTTAAAAACCGGAATCACATCATTCAGATTGTTGACTAAAGGTTCACTGGCATTGAGCGAAAATTCAGGCAAAACTGTGTGGGTCGGTGCCATCCCGGGTTTTTCATCAGTCAATGAAAGCAAGACACCCACCAGTGCGATTCCATCTGCCAGGCAGTGATGGATCCTTAAAATCAACGCGGAGCCTGTTGTTCCATAATTTTGAACAAGCGTTGCTTTCCAAAGGGGTCTGGATGGATCAAGAGGTTGGTTCATCATCTGGCTGATCAGGCTCTTGAGAGCTGTTTCCTTGTCTTCGTTCTGTTCCAGTTCATGGACTTGTACATGGTTATCCAGTAAAAAATTTTCATCATCCTGCCACACAAATTTGACCTGCGTTTTGACCACTTTCTGTCGAAACCTGGGGTAAATCAGCAGACGTTGTTCCAGAAGTTTGTTGAGAACCTCTGTTGTTAGAGGTTCTTCGAACATCAATACAGAGTTGATGATCATCAAATTATTGGGTTCATCCATTCGGAGCCAAGCGACATCCGCACTCCCCATTTTTTCAAATTCACTCATGACGCATCCTCAATATTATCGACTGGTTGGCAACAGAAATTTAACCGTTACAGGATCTTTTTCGCAGGATAAAATGGAGGTTTGTGTTTGATATCCATCTTTGGAGACTGCGACCATATATTGTTGGTTTTTGCTGGCAATGAATTCTACTGGCGTCGATTCGTAATGCTTGTTGTTGATCGTGACAGCATCCTTGTGAACATTGGATCGAATTTCAAATTTACAGGTTCCGCTGGAACGTAATGAATCTGGATTGACTCCAGCAATTTTTTTCATGGTTTCGGCAACTGTTGATTGATCACGAATCTGGACATATTGTTCAAAAGCCTGCCCTTTAACCAGAACATTCAGCTCTTGGTACAAATCCTGATTATCACCGTAGTTAGCCACAATCAGGAAATTACCAACCTGAACCTGATCATCCACAGGAACAAATTCCACGACAAAGCTTTCAGGTTTGTCCTTGGTTGTAAGGGTTTTTGCCAGATCAAAGTTATTGGTTCCATCCCCATTCGTGATTATTTTCAACGGAATATTGTTTTCAGTAATGGAAAGTTTGATTTTTTTACGATCCTCTTCCTGATAGGTGCTGGTCTGATACTGAAACATTCCCTTCACCAGTTCAATATTGAGGTTGCATACATCACAGTCTTGTTCATGGATACATACTTTGTGAGTCTCTGTGATCGTTGATTTTCTGACTTCCAACTGTATTCTGTTATTGAAAACCTGACTTCGATCCACAGGAAGAAGGATGGTTAAAAAATCAGTCTGGGGGGCATCATCCATAAATTTGAATGTTTTTTTATCGATCACAGTAATTTTTTCTTTTTCCACAATGTAGGACACCGGGATTGGCTGATCATTTCCGATATTCACAATGGAATATAAATTGGTGGTGTACGGTTTCTGGAATTTCAGGATTATTTTAGTCATGAGAGGTTTAAAAATCTGTTCCTTGTTCTGAATTTTTTCCAGATACATTTCAGGAATAATCAACCGGTTCGTTTCAGGGATAAAGGCAAAATAACGATCTTTCTCAATTCGGCAGATCTCATCCATTGGCATGGAAGGCACAGGTGCTTTTTGAACAGGAACCTCTGTGAGCAGGCTTTGAGCAAACACTGAAGTGTTTATGATCATGAATAATATCAAAGTAATGAACCCTTGTTTCATAACATTTCTCCTCGGCAAATAAGAATCAATAAATCAATCAAAACATGCTCATCCACTCCCTGAATGTGCATTGATGGAACGCTGATGCAAAGACTGTACTTTTGTTGTGTCAGAATCTAATTCAATTTGCAATGCCTTGTATCATTAGTTGTTGTCACAATATTCTTTTTGTGTGACTCCGAACAGATGTATGGGATCTTTATCTTCTTAAACTACTGATTTCACAATATTCAAGATCTCTCCCCTTGGTCGAGTTGACCCCACGACTAAATCAAGCGACAGCGGCTAATTAAAAAATTCTGGATCAACTCTTGCATCTTCACTGGCATGGTTTTAGTGGAACAGGCCAGTGAGTTGTTGAGACAACTTCCAGAAAGTCAGATCAAAAATCAGGAAGAACTCCTTCATCTGATTTGGTATCTGGAAAAAAATCGACCCCTGATTTTGGCCGATGAGATACGAAAACAGTTGGGGCTACGCAATTCGAGTAATCAGGGAGAAAATGCCAATGATCTGCTCGTGGCGGATAGACAAAAAAACAATGGAATGAGTTGGTCTAAGGCGGGGAGTGTGGCTTTGGCTTCAGTGACTGCCTTAAAGAGGAACCAAGAGTATCAACACTGGTTTAAGAATCATACTCTTGAGTTTAATCTGATTGCGTAAAATACCTGCCATGTGAAATTATTTCAGGAGTCCTATGACAGCAAAAACTGACCCGTATATAAACCGATTGATGGCTTGGGTTCATGAACGGTTCCCTTTGCCCAATGCCATCATGTTTTTTACCCTGTATTTTTGCGCGGCCTTTCTGGGACGCATGATCACCGCAGAAGGTCCCATCCTTGTCGGAAAAAATGATCTGGGTGGTTGTCTGGTCACCTGGGCATTGTTTTTACTGATCCGGGTGGTGGATGAACACAAGGATTATGAGAGTGATGTCAGAAACTATCCTGAACGTGTGCTTCAACGAGGATTGATCACTCTGGAAAATTTGCAAACCCTGGGCGCTGGCGCCTTGGGCATCATTGTAGGCTGGTCCCTGTGGCTGGATCATGGTCTGGGACCTGTGGTCATGTCTCTGGGAGTTGTGTTCATCTGGTTTTTACTGATGAGTAAGGAATTTTTCTGCGGGGAATGGCTGGAAAAACATATCACACTATATGCTGTGTCTCACATGGTGTTGATGCCGATGGTATTGTTCTGGCTCATGAATCTGGGGGCTTCTCCGGCAGGGGTGGAGCCACTCAATGTTGCGGGGTTGTTATTGATGGCGCTGTCATTCATCAGTGGAATGGCGTTTGAACTGACGCGAAAAACACGTGGTCCTGAAGAAGAACGTGAAGGGGTCGATTCCTATTCCAAAGCCTATGGAACAAAGGGGTCCGCCTATATCATCATGACCTTGCAGGCCGTTGTACTGATTTGCCAGTTATGGCTCATGCGCGAAATTGTTCAGACCGCCACCTTCAACACCGGGCTTGTGATTTTATGTTTAGCCTTTGGCTTGTCCTGGTTCAGTCTGATTCAATTCATCCGGAACCCCACTGAAAAAGGACGGAAAATGAATGAAGGCATGGTAGGACTCAGTGGCTTGCTGGGCTATGGTGCCATCATAGCCGCCATGATTGTCGAACGGGGAATTCAATAGGTTTTCCTTCAATCTTACGTCTTACAATTGCAGATCGATTTCTTCTTCCTGTGGTGATTCCTCATTGGGCGTATTGACCGATTGCTGAAGCTCGCAAAAGCGGGATTGCTGTGGATCGACAGGCGGTTCTGTGCCGGGCGCGAAGTGTTCATAAAAGGTTTCATCCGCAGGGTCACACGGGGATGCCCTTCGTCCTGTTTTATGAATCTTCAGGGTCACAATGCTTGAGGGTTGAGGAAATTGTTCTGTCCGCATGTTGGCTGTGGCCTTTTTCATGAATTCTACCCAGATCGGTGCGGCCGCATAAGATCCGCTTTCACTTTTCCCCATAGGCTGAGGCGCGTCATAGCCGACATAAATCCCGGTAAGCAACTGGGGGATATAACCCAGATACCAGGCATCAATACTTTTATTGGTAGTGCCTGTTTTCCCTGCGGATGGGCGACCAATTGTTCTGGCACGCCATCCTGTTCCATGCTCCACAACCTCTCTCAGCGCGGTAGTCATTAAAAAGGCGGTTTCTTCAGAAATCACCTGGATGGATTCGGAGTGATATTCTTCCAGAACTTCACCATTTCGATCTTCCACACGTGAAATAAAAATGGGTTTGGGCCGTTTCCCGCTATTGGCGAAGGTTGCGAACACAGTATTCATTTCGAGAAGTGTCGCCGAAAGTGTGCCTAACCCGATGGTGAGGTTATTGTTCATTTCTGACACAATGCCGAGTTTTTTCGCGTATTCAATGATGTGCTCAGGACCAAGTTCTCTCACCAACCGGATGGTTGGCAGATTCAAGCTTTTGACCAGCGCTGTTTTCAGGGAAACCTCACCCAGAAGTTTGTTTCCATAATTGGTTGGCATCCAGATTTCATCCAGATTTTGCGCGGATTTAGTTTTATAGGCGATCGGACTGTCCACCAGCGATGTAGCCAGGGTATAACCGGCATCGAGGGCGGCTGAATAAACAATTGGCTTGAAGGATGAACCTGGTTGGCGTTTTGCCTGGATTGCCCGATTGAATTGACTGTTGTTATAACTATAGCCCCCCGACATGGCAATCACATTCCCGGTTTGAGGGACCATTGCCAGCAAGGCGCCATTGACCACAGGTTCCTGATGCAGTGACAGATAGAACAAACGTTGCCGTGTATCAAAATCTTCCAACGTAACCTGAATCACATCGCCAATGCTGAGCATGTCCTCAATTTTTTCTATAGGAATTCTGGTTCCATCAGGTAATTTTCGATTTCCCCATGTTCTGAGATCAGTCCATTCCAGAATTCCTGTCTGTTCACCCATGCTCACAAGGGCATGATTTTTATTGATACTGATTATGACTCCCTCCACCGTATCACCCAAAGTGAAATGGTTTTTGCGGGTGATTTTTTCAATTTCCTTTGAAGACAGACGTCCGGTTACGGGATCGATTTCAAGCGTTTTTAAGGGTCCGAGATATCCCTGGCGTTTATCCAGTTCCAGAATTCCCTTCTGAAGTGCTTCATGAGCCGCGATCTGATAATCCAGATCCATGGTCAAATACACTTTCATCCCACCATTGTAGAGTTTTTCAGAACCATATTTTTCAATAAGATAACGTCTGGCATGTTCCACGAAATAGGCGGTGGCTTCAGAAGTTGAATCATAAATTTTACTGAGTTTGATTGGTTGATTGCTGGTCATCTCCTGTTCTTCAGGTGAGATAAATCCTTCTTCTTCCATGCGTCCCAGCACACGGTTGCGTTGTCGTAGTGCCAACTCTGGATTCACATGCGGTGCGTATAATGACGGCGCGGGCAGCAATCCTACCAGCATGGCACAATCGGATAATGACAATTCTTCAGTGTGCTTACCGAAATAGTCCTGAGCCGAAGCTTCTACGCCTTCAGCGTTGCCGAGAAATACTTTATTCAGATAGAGTGTGATGATTTCCTGTTTGGTAAACTGTCGCTCAATTCTGATGGCTAATAAAATTTCCTTGAGCTTGCGGATCAGTTTTTTCTCCCGTGAAAGCAGAAACTGACGTGCTGTTTGTTGGGTTAACGTGCTGGCGCCCTGTGCAAATCCTCCGGCCTGGAGGTTCACCACAAAGGCTTTGATCATCCGGATTATATCAATTCCGGAATGCGACCAGAAGCGGCTGTCTTCGCTGGCAATCAAAGCTTGAATCAGGTGTGGGGGAAAACTTTCAAACGGCACGACAACCCTGCGATGGATAAAAAGTTCATCCACCTGATTGCCTTCACGATCATAAATTATCGTAGGCAGGGTATAGTCAGGTTGTTCAAGCGCATGCAGATTTTCAGGCAGTTCCGTGCTGAGTTTATATAAAAAGAAGCTGACGCCAGTGATAGATAAGACGCCTAATACAACAACACTGATAAGGAACCACTTGATGACTGGTTTGTTGAATATCATAGATTTTCTCCCCCTGAAGTCTCTGCTTGATGCCGATCAAAACCTTTTTTGATCAGCTCAACCATCAACTTATATGTAGCAGGCTCAATATTATTAAAATCAAATTGTTGGCAAAACATTTCAAAGGTTAAGGGCAGTGGATGTGAATACAACCCCAGTAACATTTTTTTGAGGGCTGAGGCCTCTGTGGAACTCAGGAAACCGACTTCGGATTCATTCCCACCTTGAGTTCTTAAAGCTCCCTCAAAAACTTCGGTAGAGGAAAACGATATTGGCTGGATAGAACATCTACAGTTGGCGCCATGAGGAAACTGTGACAGTTGCTTCAAACGGAAACTCTCGCCAAATCTGGTTTCATCAGCCATCAGACATTCCAGTGGTGTCTCAAGTCCAAGATAAGCCACCACCCGGGAACCCCTGATCTGGGTGATTACTTTTACAGGAGGTTTATACCGTTGAAACAAATGTTTTTTTTTGGAACGCAGAAGCCAGAATCCAAGAGCAATGGCCACAACTAATAATATTGTCTTAACAAACATGGAGTGACCACAATGTTGAAGAAAATCATTATATAAATTATTTGTTGCTGTAAATTTTCTGGTGACGGCAACCGAATCAAGCCATCGCACGGTGTCATTCCGTGCTTGACACGGAATCCATCGGCGCACTCCTGGATCCCCTTTTTCACGGGGATGACATCGTGGCGGGCCACAGGATTTCATCACCAAATTATTTACAGCAGGAATTATTTCAATGTGCATTGATAATGATGTTGAGCAAAAATTTAAAGCAAATCTTCAGATTTTTCTAATAGCTGAAGGATAAATGGTCAGTGAGAACCTTAAAACCGGAGAATATTGAGGGCGGGATGAAGAGAAAGGCCTTGAGATAATATTCAAGGCCTCAGCATGAATTACCGTAATTTGTTTGGTACTTGTTTGGGGAAGTGCCTGTTATTTGACATTTTTTGATTGGAGCATGGATTTTAATATTAAAAGTTGTCTTTCCAGATCTTTGCATAAGGGAATATTGGACGAACACACCGACAGAACATATTCCACGGTAAAAATGACATCGTTCCAACGAGGACGAAGGGGCAGGGACTGAACATTCAGGTAGCGATCCATGGTTTTTGTACGCAAGCTTCCATTGTCCATGTGAACTCGCCAGAATTTACTGGCACCAGCAAGTTCTGCTTTGCTTTTTCCAGTAGTGGTCTCCCATAGTTCCAAAGCCAGGTTCATCACATTCACCAGGTTTTGTCGAATTTCCTGCATGCTGAGATTGTTTGCGAAAATTTCCTCAAGCTCATTTTGGGCGGTAACCATATCCTGTAATTCCTCCAGCATCAATTTTCCGCTATTGGTCACCATTCCCAAAATATCGCTAAACCCGTCAATCACAGTTTCAATTCGAGTTTTCTGGATCTTGAATTGCTCGTGCAGATTGTTATCAGGAATGACAACAGGGTCGGAATCGAAAGGGATTTCTAAATCAGATTGATGGAAAATAAAGGCAAGTGTTAAATTATTTTCGATCTCAAGCGGAAAAACATCAGTCAACTGCATAAACGTTCCCCGGTCTTGGGTCTTCACGGCGATCTTGAAGGAATATGGAATATTTTGAGATTTTCTCATTGTTGATTTCAAGGTTTGAAGGATTGAATTCAAATCTTCCTGAAAAAGCAGTAACGTTATTGGCTGACCATATAACTGACTGGAGGCAGAACCAAACAACAGAACAGCACATTGATTTAAAAATATGATTTCTCTGGATTCATCCACTATAACAATGGCTTCCGTCGCATAATCCAGGATCTTCAAAACAATGCCATGAAACTGTTCCATTTTTTTATTTTCTTCAAACAGTAATCTTTGACATTGACAGTTTCTAATTGCTGATTCGATCCTTGCCTTGAGTAAGGCGGGTTTGACTGGTTTGCTGATATAATCTGAAGCATTGGCCTCAAAACACGATTCCATCAAGGTCGCATCTTCATCCCCGGTAACCATGATGACAGGTAAATGCTCAAATTCAGGTTTTGCCCGGATCTGTTTCAACAGGTTGATGCCGTTTGCGTCAGGGAAATGGATGTCCAGCAACAGTAGATCAAACACTTCCTGTGAAATCCGCGCCAGGATATATTCAGTTCTTGAAAGCATGTTTGGAAAATGTCCCATTTGGACCAGCATTTCGCCAATGTGCTCCAGAAAAGGCAGATCATCATCAACAATAAGTATGGATGCCATAATTTTGTTTCAGCTTAGTCTAGATTGATTATTAACATACGGTGAATATGAGCAACGCAATCTTTGAATTGTTCTGAACTTCCAGTTGCAGCAAACTGTCTCAACTGGTTCAGTACGGTGAGTCCTGTTGGAAAATGCTGCTGAAATTCTTCATATAAATGCTGTATTTTCAGCAGTATTTTTTCCAGATGATACATTGGAATTTCAATAAGGCTGTTCAATTCTTGCTGAATGTATTCCACTGTATCAATTGCCAGAGTTGACTTTTGTATGGGATCTAAAGTCAATGGCTTGGAATGGGGTTTTAGATATTTGCCGAGAATTTCCAAAAAATACTGAAGGTTGATTGGTTTGAGGAGACTGGACACGTTGCTATCCTGAAGAACGTTTACTCCTTTATTGGAGTGATCTGTAATGAAAACAACAGGAACGTTCTGACAACCATTTATCTGGCGCAGTTTTGAGATCAATTCCAGCTCATTACTATTCCATAACTTGAGATCAAGAAGAATCAGATCAGGAATTTTCCCATTATTTACAATAGATTGCACAGTCTCAATCGTTTGTGTTTCAGTTGTTGCGTGAAGCAGATCCAGAGACAACCAATCAAACACTGCTGTCATCATTTGCCGGGTCATCAGGTCATCTTCAAAGATTACGATAATATTTTCGGGAGAAAAACGTGGTGGATTATGACCCTTGGTTGTATCAGGTCTGTGTGCAGAACTATATTCACGTAAGGGGAGCGTTATTGAAAATGTTGTTCCCACATCTGGAATGCTATGCCACTCAAGTCTTCCCTTCAAAGAAAAACAGCATTTCTTGACCAGGGTCAATCCAAGTCCTGTTCCATCCTGGGTTCTATTAGAGTCATAGCTCCTATCAAAGGGTTCAAACATTTTTTTCTGTTGTTTCTGTGTCATACCGATACCTGTGTCGATGACATCAATTTGCAGGTCTGAGTTTTTTCGGGTTGCAACCAGTTTTACAGAATGTTGACTCGGCGTGAATTTAATCGCGTTTTCCAGAAGATTGTTCAAAATGAGTGTGAGATGGTGCCTGTCTGATAGCAAATATTCTGGTAAATCAGCGGACAGTTCACAAGAATAATCCAGTTGTTTGCTTTGTGCATGGAAATTATGCAGAGTATGGATATCCGTGAAAAATTGACGGATATTGATGGGTTCTTCAACCAACTTCAACTGTCCTGAATCGATCCGGGCAAATTCCATGGTATCATTGATTACCTCAGACAACACCTGAGCACTCATGCAGATGTTGTCCAGTTTCTGAATCATTGAGCCGGGTAATTGGGTTACGATGGCCTGATTCCTCAGAAGTTGACTGAATCCCATGATGGCATTCAACGGTTTGCGGATCTCATGATTCATTCTGATGATGAAGTTTGAGGTTTCCTGGAGTTTAGTCGTTGTTTTATTCCTTCCCACCGAAAGAAATTCTATTACCTGAGAGTGCTTGTTGAACTGTGCTATGTGCACCCATTCCAGTAAAAAAATTCCCCCATTCTGATCAATCAACTGCTGTTCATGAAAACTTACAGAATTTTCCGGAGTCATATTCTGTAGGGCTAACTGCCAGAACTCAGACTCTTCCTCAGACAGCAGATCAAATATATTTACATCATGCCAGCCATCAGAGAATATACAAAAATAGTCACAACAGGGACCGTTTACAAAGGTCAAGGTTCCGTCACGACGATAACGACAAATCAATTCCCGATGATTTGATCCGGTATCAGTAATGAACCTATGCTTTTTTCCTATGGGGCTGTTCATAATTCACAACTAGAGTTTATATTCTAACCATCATCGACAATAAAAAATATTTTTCATAATGAACTGTATGCATAAACAACCTGAAAATAAATTAAAAAAATAGGTAAAATTCGGAAAATAAAAAAATAATATTTGGGTTAAAAAATGTTTAAAATACGGCCTTAATTATTGTTTTTTACGGTAATTTTGTGCATTTCGGAAAAAAAGGAAATTTAATGATTTCCTGCGCCAACAGTAGATGTCAGTAGGGGGAATTTATTGAGGGGAGTGTTTGCAATGTTGTAGGAGTGCCACACGGTCATGTCCCGCATAGTCTGGAACGATCTTGACAAGTTTCATGGATGAATGTTGTTGAATCAACAATGTCAGTGACTCAGCCTGATCAAACCCCATTTCAACACACAACCAACCTTCATGTTTCAACAGCAAGGGGGCTTTTGTCAGGAGATAGTCATAAAAATTCATACCGGATGTTCCTCCGTCCAGGGCTTCATGCGGTTCAAATACACGGACTTCTTTTTGCAGGGATTGAATGTCATTGGAAGGAATGTAGGGGGGGTTGCTGATGATCAAATCAAATTGAGACCCGGACGCTAACATTTCAAACCGGTCGCCTCGAATGAACTGAATCCGGTTAGATCGTTCATCCCACAAGGATTGGAATTTTCTGGCATTGGCTGTCGCAACCTCAATAGCGATGGGACTGATATCGGTGCAGTAAAAGCGCAGGTTTTTTTCAAGTGAGGCCAGTGCGATGGGAATGGCCCCTGAACCAGTACCAAGTTCAGCGATTTCACATGTTTGATCGGGAGAATTATTTTTTTTCCAGACCTTGATCCGTTCATGAATCTGTTCAACCAGAATTTCAGTGTCAGGTCGGGGAATCAGCACACCTGATCGAACGTTGAGCGCAAGTCCCCAAAATTCACGTTCACCCAGCAGATAAGCAATCGGAACACCTGCCACCCGTTGTTTCACATCATTGCGGACTTGTTCCCGCTCATCAGGGGTCAATGGCAATTCAGGATTGAGATATAACTGCATTCGTTGGCATCCACAGGCTTTAGCCAGCAGGAGTTCCGCATCCAGACGGGCGGAGGCAATGGAGTTCCGTTTAAAATAATCAATGGTCCAGACCAGAACCGTTTCTACCGTCCATTGTGCTTCACCGGAGATCATACCAACTCAGTTTTCAGCGTAAATTTCAGAATCCGGGGGCATTTGAGCGATTTTTTCACGTAAAAATCTTGTTTGCGCAATCAGATAACTTCGGTATTCATCACGGATGTTTTCCGAATCCAGTTGACCAATCAACACTTTGCCAATCAGACTTCTGTGATAATTCACATGAGTTCGAATATCCACAGTTTCGAGATACATCTGAAGCATGGTACGTCTCAACTGTCGTGTGGAATTGGCAAACAGCGTCAAGACGGTGCTTTGTTGCATGATGATCATTTTATCCTGGATTTCAGTTTCAAGTTGAACAATTTTGAAAAAATCCATCGGTTCATTCAATAATTTTAGCTGTCTTGAACAAATTCCCTCAATTTCCAGTAAATCCGCTGGAGCACCTCGTTTGACCGCCATGGCACATCCGGCGGGTAAAAACGAGACCCATAAATCAATTGCTTCGAGCAAAATCCCTTTTCCAATCTTGAGGTCCGGTATGGACAGGGCCGCACCCAGGAAATCCAACCCGGAGTGCAAACGATAATCCTGAACAGTGACACCCGACCCCCTGACCGATTTCACAACATTCATCCGTGCCAATTGCCGGATTGCCATTTTCAGGGATGTACGATCAACACCCATTTCCGCAGCCAAAGTTCTTTCCGCGGCCAGTTTCTGGCCCGGTTTCAAAACTCCGGTGAATATCTGCTGGATCAAAAGGTCAGCAATTTTGTCAGGTAAATTTTGTTCAGTCACTTTGATTTTTGAAAAAAGTTTTTACATGATTAGGACTCATCGGGAAACCGGTTCAGCCGTCTGCTGGAGTCGCACCAAATACTGCGTCAGATCCTTCAATTCAGATTCAGTGAATGCAGTTTTAAATCCAGGCATGGTGGATCCGCCATGTTGTGCCTGACGGGAGATTGCGTCAACTGAATAATGCGGATAATCAATGATTTGTTCAGGGCCATGTTGTACCACATGGAGTTTGTATTCCAGCAGATTCGGTATGGGTACACCAAGTCCGGTTGCCTCAGGTCCATCTCCCCGACCTTCCGGGCCGTGGCATCGAACGCAATGTTCTTCATACACAACCTGTCCCCGTGCTAAGGTTTCCGGATTAACTTCCTGTTGTTTTCTGGAAACAATGTGGATTGAGCCATAACACCCGGCAATCAGACAACTCAATGTACCACCTAAAACTAGCCATCGTTGTTTTCTGTATTTTATTATTTTTTTCATAATGCCCCCCAAGGATAATCCACAAACAATGTTGTTGCGACACCTTCGTCACCAAAGCCCAGGTCAAATCGGTAAACAAAACCCGATCCTGTGACCAATCTTGCGCCTGAACCCACAGAATATTTATATTTTTTCCACAAATCCGGGGTTGTTTCAGCCACCGTTCCCATTTCATAAAAGAACGCCAACTGAATTCCTGTACGTAAATCTTTCATGATACCAATGTCAAACGGAGTATTTTCGTTGGTCAGATTCCAGCGGAATTCGGTGGCAATAAATTCTGTATGTGCCGCACTGAACCGTCCTTCGGAATAGGCTCGCAATCTGGCTCTTCCGCCCAGTGACGTTGCGGACCCATAGGTGTTTTGTGCCACTTGATCCTGCACCACGCCCTTGATCGACTCATTGCAAAGGTCAAAATCTGTTTCATAACAGCCATAATCCTGACTGAGCGCCAACAGGTCCGTTTCTCCCTTGTTTTCAACTACGGAGTCTGACCGAAAATAATGAAATGCCCATGTGCTGTAATCCAACATGGGAACCAGTCCCGTCAGTGAATAATTCATGACATAATAATTGACCGAATCACTATTTTGGGGTGGTGTGGCAGAGCGCTCCACACTCAGACGTACCCCTTGTTTGGGGTCAATCCGGTCATCGGTATAATCCAGAAGAAACCCATAAGTTCCAGACTTGAAGTTGATTTCTTCAGGATTCTCGATTTTATTCTGAAGATTGCCTTCATTGTCACGGATAGCACTCAGTTTGAACTGGATATTGTAGGAAATCGCATAAAATTCCAGCATGCGGTCATAAAACGTTAAGATACTCCTAAATCCCTGCAAGGCACTGTCATCGAGTTCCACGATATTGAATTCATCCGATTCAGAATCCATACCCCGTTGCAGGTATCGGTTTTGTTGCCCCTTGTTGAACCGGACTGTGGTCAGATCCAGTAGCCAATGGTTGGGAACAAGGGGAATATCTGTGGTTCCAAGGATTGCGCCTTCGACATCTCCGGCAATGAATACGAGGAACAGATCGACCGGTGTTTCATAAATATTGTTCAAGCCACCCAACAATCCGAATCCGGTTCCAACGCCAGGCAATATAAATGGCATCGGGGTTACAATGTAGCCGAAATCAGTTTGAATCTGCTCTCTGCGGCGTTCTATTGCCAGACAGTCTGAACTCAAAACAAACAGCATAATGAGCGTGAAAAGTGATATTAACGTATGTTTCATGACAAGGAATCCTTCTTCAAATATTTCATACTAATTTACGTTGTATATTGAACAGGTCTATCCAATGTCTTCAAACATGTCCAATATTTCGTAATGAATTGCTGATTATACCGGCTTTGGAGGGGAAAATTAATTTTGTGGAAGATGTTTTGAAAAAAAGACGGGGAAGAGTCAGGTGGCTCTAACCACCTGACGGTAAAAGAATTATCCTACGAGGAGACCCCCATATTGCACGAAGAACGGTACAAAGACCAAACTCAGAATTGCGGATAATTTAATCAGAATGTTCAATGATGGACCAGACGTATCCTTGAACGGATCACCGACAGTATCACCCACAACCGCGGCTTTATGGGTATCGGTTCCTTTTCCACCGAAATTACCTGCTTCGATATATTTTTTCGCGTTATCCCAGGCACCCCCTGAATTTGCGGAGGTGATGGCCAGCACTCCGCCAGACACCATGATACCCGCAAGTAATCCTGCAAGCGCTGGAATTCCAAATAGAAAACCAACCACCAGGGGTGTCCCCATGGTCAATACTCCGGGAGCAATCATTTCACGCAAGGCAGCCTTGGTTGAAATTGAAACACATTGGGTATAATCAGGATCTGCTTCGCCTTCCATCAAACCGGGGATGGTTTTAAATTGTCGTCGGACTTCCTCAATCATGTCAAACGCGGCGTTTCCAACAGATTTCATGGTCATAGCCGAGAAAAAGAAGGGGATTACCGCACCCACAAAAAGTCCTGACAGAACCAAAGGATCAAGCAAGTTGATGCTACTCAATAAATGAGAACCCGGCATCATCAAATCCGCTCTGGTCAAGAAGGCTGAAAACAGAGCCAAAGCGGTAAGAATAGCGGATCCAATCGCAAATCCTTTTCCAATCGCGGCGGTTGTATTTCCTGCGGTGTCAAGAACGTCTGTTCTTTTTCTGACATTTTCTTCCAGACCACACATTTCAGCAATACCACCGGCATTGTCTGCAACAGGGCCATAAGCATCAATGGTCAAACAAACCACCAGGGTGCTCAACATACCCAATGCGGCAATGGCAACACCATACATTCCAGCAAATGTGAAGGGGATAAAAATACTGACCGCAATCGCCAGAATTGGTCCTACAGCACTATGATAACCGAGGGCCATACCAAAAATAATGTTGGTAGCGGCACCTGTTTCTGAAGCTCGGGCGACTTCACGTACAGGTTTGTAATCAGAGGAAGTGTAAACTTCAGTGAGTAAACCAATAACCAGACCAGCCAGCAAACCGGACAGATAACACCAGTAAACACCAATACTGGAATATTCTATGCCATTGATTTCAAACGAAGATGGCAATACCCATAAGGTTACGAAAAACATGATCACAGCCATCAGTGCTGACGACAGAATCAACATGTATTTCAAGGCGCTTCCAACATCTTTATCGCCTTTAACTCTGGTTGTCGCGACAGTCACCAGGGCAACAGGGATTCCAATCGCGGAAATCAGAATCGGGAAGAGTAAAGCTTCGAGATTGGCGGCAAACGCTGTAGCTCCAATAACCAGTGCGGCACATGTACTTTCAGCGCACGAACCAAACAAATCTGCACCCATGCCAGCAACATCGCCCACATTGTCGCCAACGTTATCAGCGATAACCGCAGGGTTTCTCGGATCATCTTCGGGAATTCCTTTTTCTACTTTTCCAACCAGGTCTGCGCCAACATCTGCGGCTTTGGTAAAAATCCCACCACCAACACGGGCAAACAGAGCAATGGAAGATCCACCAAGTCCAAAGCCAGCCATCACTTCCATCAGAATGTGCGTGTCAATTTCTGGCATCATCAATTTAAGAAACAGATAAATCAGAATTAAACCCAGTACTGCCAGTCCAACCAGTCCAAAGCCCATGACAGCACCACTGCTCAAAGCCACTCTAAAGGCTTCTGGAAGAGATCGACGAGCCGCCGTTGTGGTTCTTACATTGCCGGCTGTGGCAATTTTCATTCCGATAAAACCTGAAACGATTGAAATCACACAACCCAGCAAAAATGAGATGGCTGTATAAACACCTTCTGATACATGTGGTGTGTGAGGATCATCAATTAAAACGGTGATCAGTGCCGCAAACGCGACCATGAACACGGCCATATAGCGGTATTCCTGAAACAGAAATGCCATGGCACCTTTAGCAATCGCACCGTGAATGAACCGGAGGCGGCTTCCCTCTTCAGGGCTTTCAGCCCCTTCATCAATCGGAATACGTTTTACTCTTGCTGCATAATAAAGTGCGACGCCAAGTCCCAGAAGTGACATCGCAAAAATTATATAGATGACGAAATTACCCATAAAATTCGCTCCGGATGATTTTGATGGTTTATAAAATTATGAATTGAAGGACGGGAATGATTTTTTGACTTTCAAAAATTGAACACTCAAAAAATTCGAGCCACCCTAAAAAAATCGCAATTAAATTGCAAGCCTACTATTTTGAATTAATTATGCGAATTAGGAGTTGAAATAGCTTGTCATTCAGGATTTGACTCTGAATGCAGTGATCTGCAGAGATTTTCTGCATGCCGGATCAAGTCCCGAAGGACACATGTTCCAGTTATCAGTACATTGCTTATCCAACATAATTTTCAACCCCTAATTGGTATTAATCAGAAATTCATAGTAGACAATAAATTCAACATGATAAATGCTGAAAAATTAATATCACCTTGAATTTTAAAGGTGAAAATCTATGTCAAATCGGGAATGATTTCATCAGAAATATGTCAACAAATCCTGCTTGCTAAAATATTTTCAGAAGAGTATGGTCTCATTTTGAGGCTCGGCATTAATTGAAAACCATCCCGAAATGATCAATATTTTCACCTCCTGTTGCAGAAGATAACAACATTGATTGACGAATGTCAAACACTCATATCAATGAGTTGAAATGTCCTATATTTTAGTTCTCCTATTGATGATACTTCCCCTGTTTCTGATTGGAATCGCTCTTGGTGTTTCCCATCTGTTTGCTCCTCAAAATCCCGGATTGATCAAAAATGATGCTTATGAATGTGGTGAGAAGACCATCGGTACTTCCAGACTACCGTTTAATGTGGGTTATTATCTGTTTGCGTTGATGTTTCTGATTTTTGATGTGGAGGCTGCCTTTCTTTTTCCCTGGGCTGTTGTCTTGCGTGAAACAGGAATTATTGGTTTTGTGGAGGCTGGAATCTTTATTTTGATATTACTGACTGGTTTGATTTACGCTTGGAAAAAAGGGGTGCTGGAATGGGTTTAGTGGCACAAATGGATCAAATTTCCGGAGGTTCCTTTATTCTCACACGGATGGATGAAGTGATCAATTGGGCCAGGGCAAACAGTTTATGGCCATTGGTTTTTGGAACAAGTTGCTGTGCTATAGAAATGATGATGGCAACTGGTGCGGCCAGGCATGATCTGGCACGCTTTGGTGCGGAGGTTGTCAGGCCATCACCCAGACAGGCCGATTTGTTGATTTTGGCGGGTACCATTGTGAAACGAATGGCTCCCAGACTTAGAACTTTGTATGAGCAAATGGCAGAGCCTCGATATGTCATTGCGACCGGTGCCTGCACCATTTCCGGCGGACCCTTTGTTTATAATTCCTACACCACTATCCGTGGCGCTGATCAAATTATTCCTGTTGATATCTATGTTCCGGGATGTCCACCAAGGCCTGAATCACTGCTTTATGGAATTCTGGCATTACAGAAAATGATTAAATCAGGGGAGTCTCTCAGAGAGCCTGGAATCAGGAAAAAACCAGTCGTCAGTGAACTCCCACCCGGAGTTAAACTGGAAGATATTACCCTGGAATTGCGGCAGATTCTTGGTGATGAGGGAATAACTAATATCCCGGAGGAAATTGCCCGAAGAGAGTGGTCAACAGGATTATAACGAGTATTTGTCCATAATAAATTGAAATTGATAACAAAATCACGATCTCATGACACTTAAAATATTACTGTGAAATATGGATCAGGAAATACTGTTAGCTCAAATCCGGCAGATCGACCCGCAAAATCAAATTTCCCCCAAAAAAACTGACCTCATTGCTCTTGAAATCACCGCAACATCTTTGCATGAAGTGATGCGAACCATGCGAAAGCAACCTGATCTCAGTTTTGACATGTTATGTTCTCACACCGCGGTGGACTGGTTGGAAAATGGCTTTGAACTGATTTATGTGCTGTATTCCACACAATTCCGACAGTCACTCATGATTATTGTGAATATTCCTCGGGAAAATCCAGTGATACCGACAGTTTCTAACATTTGGCTGGCTGCTGAAGCGCAGGAACGTGAAGTGTTTGATCTGTTTGGTGTTCAGTATGATCACCATCCTGATTTGCGACGACTTTTTCTGGAAGATGATTGGGTCGGGTATCCGATGCGCAAGGATTATAAGGATGATTTCATGTTGGAGTCTGCAGAATGACAGTTCACATCTCCACGCTCAATGATCGCACCACGGTTCCGGAAAATTCCAAAAGTTCATTGAATACCCAGGAATTTTTCATCAACATGGGGCCTCAACATCCTTCAACTCATGGCGTTCTTCGTTTGGTCCTGAAAATGGATGGAGAAACTATCCGTGAAGTCATTCCTGTGTTGGGTTATATTCACAGAAGCATCGAAAAAATATGTGAACACAATACCTATCGTCAAATTGTGCATTTGACGGATCGGATGGATTACCTGTCTGCCGTTATGAACAACTGGGCCGTTTCAATGGCTGTAGAAAAGGCCGCACAGATTGAACTGACCGACAGGATCGAATACATCCGCACAATTTTGGCTGAAATGCAGCGGTTGCAAAGTCACCAACTTTGGTGGGGAGTTACAGGAATGGATCTGGGAGCCTTCACGCCCTTTCTTTATGGATTTCGTGACAGAGAAATGCTGACCGATATTTTTGAAGAAACCATGGGAGCTCGATTGACATTAAACTATATCCAACCTGCCGGTTTGATGTTTGATATACATCCCGATTTTGTCAAAAAAACCAAAGATTATCTTAAATATTTCAAACCAAAACTTGAAGAATATGAGGCTTTGTTGAGTGCTAATCCGATTTTTCAGCAGCGTTTGCGGGACGTTGGCATTTTGGATCGTGAAAAAGCCGTTTCATTGGGGGCCACAGGTCCCGTATTGAGGGCTTGCGGAATACCCTATGATTTAAGACGAGTGGAGCCTTATGGTGTCTATGAGAAGGTTTCCTTTAAAATTGCCGTGGGAAGTGTGGGCGATTGTTGGGACAGATATTCTGTCCGGATGGAAGAAATGAGGCAATCCATTCAAATTATTGAACAATTGATTGATAATATCCCTGAAGGAAAATTCATCACTAAAAAACCTGCGGCAAAAATAACAATTCCTGAAGGCCGTTATTATAGTCAGATGGAAACAGCCAGAGGGGTGCTCGGTGTTCTGATTGTCTCCACAGGTAAAGAAAAACCATATCGCTTCCATCTGCGATCTCCAAATTTTAATAATTTATGGACCATCACCCAGATGGCTCCGGGGTCACGTCTGGGCGATCTGGTGGCTATGGTTTCCACACTGGATCTTGTTATTCCTGATATGGACCGATAAATCTGAGTGTTACATGGATAAGATCAATTCAATATTCTGGAGTTTTACAATGTCTACAAGCCCATGGGAGGTGGAAAGCATTGCGCATCGAGCCGCATCCGCGTTTCAGCAGGGGCATGTTGTCAGCACCGTGGGTTACTTGATGCTGGGATTGTTATTGACAGCCTCATTGATGACTGTGGTTGGAATTGTGCTGATTTATGCGGAAAGAAAAGTTGCCGCGCATTTCCAATGCAGACTTGGGCCGATGAGGGTTGGATGGCATGGGGTGCTTCAACCGCTGGCAGATGCGGTTAAACTTATGCTGAAAGAAGACCTTGTTCCAGCAAAAGCAGACAAAATTTTGCATCTTCTGGCTCCCTATCTCAGTTTGGTGGCAACTGTTCTAACACTTTCGATCATTCCATTGTCTCCATCATTTCAGGTTGTTGATTTGAATATCGGGATAGTTTATGTCCTTGCTGTTACTGGTGTAGGTGTTTTGGGAGTGCTTGTGGGCGGATGGAGTTCAAACAACAAATGGTCCATGCTTGGGGCGATGCGGGCAGGCGCTCAGATTATTTCCTATGAGGTTTCAGCAACATTGTCACTGCTGGTGATTGTTATGCTGGCTGGAAGTCTGAAACTTTCTGATATTGTCATGAGTCAGGCTGATGGCTGGTGGATCTGGAAAGGGCATGGCGTTAGTCTTGTCGCGTTTTTGTTGTTTCTGATTTCCTCAACCGCGGAATTAAACAGGACTCCCTTTGATCTTCCTGAAGGTGAAAGTGAGTTGACAGCAGGATTTCATACTGAATATTCCGGAATGAGATTCGCGTTCTTTTTTCTATCAGAATTTGTCAATATGTTTGTCGCGTCAGCCATGATGGCCACGCTCTTTTTCGGGGGGTGGATGCCTTTTCATATTGGCCAGTGGGAATTTTTTAATGCAGTAATGGACTGGATTCCACCGTTTGTCTGGTTTATGGGTAAAACCAGTTTTTTTATCTTTGTCTATATGTGGTTTAGATGGACCTTTCCCAGATTAAGAGTAGATCAACTCATGCTTTTGGAATGGAAAGTCCTGCTACCTATCGCATTGGCGAATCTGCTTTTGGCAAGTGGAGTTGTCGTTTCAGGATTTCATTTTTGATTATAAAAAATTCAGAAATTACGTTGTGAATGCGTTGAACTGGTAAACTATGGAAAACCTGACTAATTCCGAATCCAGTACTGAGAAAATTGGCGGATTGACTGTGGATGTTGTCATTACACCCAGGATATTTTACAAGGAAAAATCAACAAATGGACCAACACTGGTATGGTCTATTTTGAGGGCTTTGCTCAACGGGATGAGGATTACATTTAAATATCTGAGTCATCCTTCTACCGTTGTGACTCAGCAATATCCTGAAAACAGGGAATCCTTAAAAATGTTAGACAGATTCAGGTCAAGACTGGTTTTTATTTATGAACAGGATGGCTCTCACCATTGCACAGGATGTCGAATTTGTGAGACAGTGTGCCCGAATAAATCCATTCTGATTGATACCATGAAAGGAACTGTCACAGGCAAAACCGAGATTGATCAGTTTATCTGGCGTTGGGATATTTGCACCTTTTGTAATGCTTGTGTTCAGGCGTGCCCACATGGTGCCATTGAAATGGCAAAAGATTTTGAATCTGCCGTGTATGACCGGCGTTTACTGGTCATGAATCTCAATTCCTATGCGGGACCACCCACAAAAGTTCTTGAAAAGATGTCAGAAGAAGATCGGAACAAAGCCAGAGAATTCCGCCCTGTTTATTCAGGGAAAATTCCGATGAATGGGTTTGCACTGGATGGCGTTCAAATAGTTCAACAGGAAAAAGCCAATGTGGAATGACGCGTTTTATACGATTATGTTTTACGGACTCAGCCTGGTAGCTGTTTTGGGTTCTCTGGCAGTAGTCACCACACATTATTTATTAAGGGGCGCCATGTGTCTGGCTGGCGTGCTGGTTGTGAGTTCCGGATTGTATCTATTGCTTGGCTTTGAGTTTCTGGCAGGAATCCAGATACTTGTTTATGTGGGAGGTATTGTGGTTCTGATGGTATTTGCCGTCATGCTCACAAGTTCAGCGGATATGACAGAGTCCTCACCCACCGTTTTTAGAGAATGGTCTGGAATGATCATTTCACTTGCTTTGTTTGTGACTGGGGTCCTGACTTTCGCACATACAGAGTTTCCATTATCAAGTTCACAAAATTCTGTTGAAAATGACGTGGTTGAATTGGGGAAAAAACTGTTGGATGCAGGGTCTGAAGGATATGTGTTGCCGTTTGAAATCATTTCATTGCTATTGTTGGCGGCAATGATCGGTGGAATTGTGGTTTCGCGTAAGAAACAACAGTCTAATTGATGTTACTGAGGAAATAATGATAGAATTTCTGGCCTCACACTCACCCTTACTGTTTCATTGGCTGGTGCTGAGTTTACTGTTATTTTGCATAGGTTTGTATGGAGTGCTGACCAGACGAAATGCTATTGGTATTCTCATGTCAATAGAACTTATGCTGAATGCGGGTGCTCTGAATTTTGCGATATTTAACAGACTGATGTCTCCTGAAAAAATCGACGGGGAGTTGATGGGAATATTCATTATCGTTATTGCGGCGGCAGAAGCGGTGATCGGTATGGCAATATTCGTTGCGGTCTTCCAACAGCGTAATTCCCTGGATGTCACACAAATGGATACTTTGAAAGGATAATGGGCATGGAATTGGGGTTCATTTTTAATTATGCCTGGTTGATTCCCGCAATGCCGTTGTTCTCTTTTTTTATTGCCGGAATTATCATTAGACCCATTTCAAATAAGGTCGCTGGATTAGTAGCCACACTATCTGTTGGCATTTCTGCCACTCTTTCCTACATTTTAGCATTTCGCTATATTTCCCGTTTTTCAGAATCCGGAAGCTTCCCGATGATGGTTCCCTGGAGTGGTGAATGGTTGCGCTATCAGGAGTCTCTGACGGTGTCTGTCGGAGTTTTGATTGATCCATTGTCTCTGTTGCTGATGGTTGTAGTCACCACGGTGAGTTTTCTGGTTCATTGGTATTCACTGGGATACATGAAAGGGGATGAGGGCTTTGGAAGGTATTTCACATTCCTGAATTTATTCACGTTCAGTATGCTGGGATTGGTCACAGCACCAAATCTGCTTCAGATGTTCGTTTGTTGGGAATTGGTAGGCAGCAGTTCATTTTTACTCATTGGTTTCTATTATGAAAAACCCTCTGCTGTGTCAGCTTCCAAAAAAGCATTCATTGTCACTCGTTTTGCGGATCTGGGTTTTTTGCTCGGAATTCTGATTCTCGGATTTTATGGACAGAGAATATTTCAGGGAATGAGTTATTTACCTGAATCTCCTGTTCTGAATGGTTTCAGCGGCATTCAGCCATGGGATTTTGCGTTTTTGAATAATCCCGAGGTTTTACAGAAGTTTTTAGAACTGGGTGAAGCCGGCCTGGGAATGGGGGTTCTCACAGTTGCCCTGGTTCTTCTTTTTATAGGTGCGGCAGGTAAAAGTGCCATGTTTCCACTCCACATATGGCTTCCAGACGCAATGGAAGGTCCAACTCCTGTTTCTGCGTTGATTCATGCCGCGACAATGGTCGTTGCCGGGGTGTATCTTGTCGCACGATTGTTTCCCGCCTTTGCGATGTCTGGCAGTGCCTTGATTCTGGTGGCCTATGTCGGGGCGTTCACATGTTTATTTGCGGCTGTGCTTGGTTGTGTTCAAGATGATATAAAACGGATTCTGGCCTTTTCAACCTTGAGTCAGATCGGCTACATGATGTTTTCACTGGGCGTAGCCAGTATGGAACATCCTTTAGGATATACCGCATCATTATTTCACTTATTCACCCATGCTTTTTTTAAGGCGTTGCTGTTTTTAGGTGCTGGTTCCGTCATCCATGCGGTCCATACCAATAATATTCATGAAATGGGTGGCCTGGATCACAAAATGCCTGTTACTCATTTTTTATTTCTGATTGCGACATTGGCAATCTCAGGAATTCCGCCGCTTTCAGGTTTTTTCTCAAAAGATGAAATTTTAGCCGGAGCTCTTGAGTCAGGCCATTTTGTTATTTTTGGAATTGGATTACTTGTGGCAGGAATTACAGCATTTTATATGTTCCGACTTTATTTTCTCACCTTCAAGGGCGAACCCAAATCTCATGCGGAACATGCAAAAGAATCACAGTTCATCATGTTGATACCAATGATGATATTAGGAATGCTGGCAGTTGGGGGCGGTTGGATTCCCTTGGGTGAATGGGTAAAAGTTGGGGATCTCAACCATCATGGCATCAATTGGGATATTGCGTTGCCGGCAATTCTCTCTGCAATGACCGGCATAGGCGTTGCCTGGTTCATGTATAGGAAACATCCTGGAATAGCTGAGAAAATGGCTAAAAATTCAGGGGGGATATATATTTTAGTAAGAAATAAATTTTACATAGATGAAGTCTATTTATGGCTTACCCATCGACTCGTTTTTCAAAAAATTTCTCAACCAATAGCCTGGTTTGATCGCCATGTGGTTGATGGGATGGTCAATCTTACAGGCTGGATTACCAGGGAATCAGGCAGAATTCTTGGCAAGTTACAAACAGGGCAGATTCAGACATATGGAATTTTTCATGTTATTGGCGGACTAGGGGTATTACTCTGGTTCTGGGTAACAATCGTTTAATAATTTTTAGAAAATGATTTCATGGGCTTGACCAGTTCAATAATTTTTACTCCTTTTTTGACCGCACTTCTGGTGATCGCTGTTCCCAATGACAAATGGGAACGTATCCGCTGGATTTCTTTGGTTGGAACCGGAATACATCTGGTTTTAAGTGCTGTTCTAACCTGGAAATATTGCAATATTGCGTTTTCTGATACAATTGCCTTGAGAGAATCCCTGCAAACACGGTTGTATCTGGTTGAGCGGATTCCCTGGTTCGATTCATTTGGTATTCAATACCTGATTGGTGTTGACGGCATTTCAGTCGCAATGATCATCCTGACCTCCATAGTGATTTTTACAGGAGTCCTGGCAAGTTGGAATGTTCAGGTTCGAGCCAAAGAATTTTTTGTGCTTCTTTTAGTGCTGGTGACGGGTGTTTTTGGAGTGTTTGTCAGTTTTGATCTGTTTCTTTTTTTCGTATTTTATGAATTGGCTGTTTTACCCATGTATCTCCTGATTGGAGTTTGGGGAACAGGACCCAAAGAATATTCCGCAATGAAACTTACGTTGATGTTGATGGGCGGATCTGCGTTGATTCTTGTTGGCATGCTGGCTGTTTATCATGCCTCCGGTCTGAATACATTTGATCTTACCAAACTCGCAACGGTTTCATATGACAGTGCTTTTCAGCAGTGGGTGTTTCCTGTTATTTTTGTGGGATTCGGGGTACTTGGCGCATTGTATCCTTTTCATACATGGTCACCTGATGGTCATGCTTCAGCTCCAACCGCCGTTTCGATGCTGCATGCCGGAGTCCTGATGAAATTGGGCGGTTATGGCGCCTTAAGAATTGGTGTTTATCTTTTACCTCAGGGGGCAATCCAGTGGGGATTATTTTTCATGGGTCTGACTACTGTCAATATTCTTTATGGTGCCCTCGGTGCAATCATGCAGAAAGACCTGAAGTATTTTACCGCGTATTCCTCTGTGAGTCATTGTGGGTTTGTTCTGTTTGGTGTTGCCAGTCTCAATTTAATGGGATTTAAAGGTGCTGTGTTACAAATGTTCAGTCATGGAATTATGACTGCTTTGTTTTTTGCGTTAATTGGAATGGTTTACGGACGGACCCACACTCGAATGATCCATGAAATGGGTGGTCTTGCCAAAGTGATGCCCTGGTTGGCATCCTGTTTTTATGTTGCCGGACTTGCTTCTTTGGGATTGCCAGGATTGGCAGGCTTTGTTGCGGAATCACATGTTTTTTTAGGTGGATTTTTTGGAAATGAGTGGACATCCCCCTGGGCTACACGTTTGTTAACGGTGTTGGCTACCATGTCCATTGTGGTGACCGCTGTTTATGTTCTTCGTGGTTTAGCAAAAGTTTTTCAAGGGCCTGTTGTCAATCAGGAATTTTATCATTTAAGCGATGCGACAATCACTGAAAAAATAAGCACCGGCATCCTTGTCATAACTCTTGGCATTGCGGGTTTGTTTCCATTCTTGCTGATTGATCTGATAGAGGCCTCGTTGATGCCTCTGGTAAATCGTTTACATTAATAAATAAGGATTTAAGTGTATTTGATTTTCCCTGAAATAATTACTGTTATTACAGCCTTTGTTGTTTTGTTTTATGATTTGTTTTCAAAGTCCAAGAAACAAAATGTGATGAATGGAATTGCCATTTTTGGACTTGGTATGTCATTGGTAATCGTAACCAATAATCTTGATAATACAGGAATCCTGTTTGGTGAGCGCTTTATTGTCGATCCTGTTCGATCCTGGTTTAAAATTATTTTTATTATTTCTGGAATAGTTCTGTTCCTGATGTGTAATGGCACTCCTTCAACGGATGTATCAGATAAAGATAGTCCTTTGAAATCAATTGCCGAGTTCAACACAATTTTGCTGTTTACCATTTCTGGTATGATGTTTTTAATATCTGCACAGGATATTATTACTTTGTATGTCTGTCTTGAACTTTCGACAATCCCACTGTTTGCCTTGGTTGCCTGGAATAAATTTTCAATAACATCTGGCGAAGCAGGATTGAAGTATTTAATTTTTGGTGCATTGGCATCAGGATTATTGCTCTATGGTCTGGGGTTACTTTATGGACTTTCCGGTGGAACAACCAGTATCCCGCAAATGGGGAAAGAACTCAGTTTTTCACCAGTTTATTGGCTGGCAGTCTTTCTGATACTTTCAGGAGTTGGATTCAAAATGACATTGGTTCCATTTCACTGGTGGGCCGCGGATGTTTATGAAGGAGCACCAGTTCCAGTCACCGCATGGCTGGCAGTGGCTTCAAAAACCGCGGGTTTAGCATTTTTATTTCAATTATTTTTTGGAATAATGCGGAATCATATCAGTGATCTTTCTGATTTAATGGCATTGATTGCTTTCATAACAATGACTTTGGGGAATGTTGTAGCCATTATTCAGAATAATATAAAACGGTTTATGGCATTCAGTGGAATTTCCCAGGCAGGTTATTTGATATTGGGATTTGTTGGCGTTTTTCCTGAAAGTGTTCCTTCAATGTTATTTTATATGTTAGTGTATGTTTTTACAAATTTAACAGTTTTTACTGTGATTTATGTTTATTCAAATGCAACGCAACAAAACAACATTACGGATTATCGAGGACTTTCAAGAACAAATCCAATCATGGCATTGGCTATGATGATGGCCTTGTTTAGCCTGGCTGGAATACCTCCACTTTCAGGGTTTGTAAGTAAATTTTTTCTATTCAGCATTGCTTCCAAAGCAGGATATCATTGGCTTGTGGCCGCAGCAGCCATTAATTCAACTATCTCATTATATTATTATTTGAAAATAGTTCGTCAGATGTATATTGAACCCGTATCAGAAACCACCCCTCCTGTTTTGATTTCCCGATCAAATTCAGTTTTATTGGCAGGAACAACTCTTGGCATTATAATTCTAGGGATTTGGCCCTCCATATACGAAAGTATATATTCTCAAACATCACAATGGTAACATTAGTTCATGGGCTATCAACGTAAGCCGATCCACTTTGTAAATTCAATGAATTAGAGAACCCATGCAAGGTTAGGCAGGACGGACAATTTTGTCTACAATTTTACGACCATCTGTATCGGGTTAAGTTGGTAGCCAGTTCATGTAAATCCTGAATATAAAATTGGGGAAATGAAATTGTTCTTAATATTATGTAAAATTGTTAACTAAAAAATAATGAGATCACCACTTATCTGCTCAGTCCCCAGCGTTAAAAAGTTCTGGATGAACGTGCATCTATTGGAGACGAATACTAAACTTTCACAGGCTCTCAACACACTTTGATGTAAAACCTTTGTATCCCACCTTTTTTATTTGATGAAAGAATTAATAGAACTAGAAATATTACAGATCCAATCAGAGTATGGCGAAATTAGAGCTTTTTTTGATGAGCGTCGTCGTTTATGGTGTGCGGCTCGGTCACGAACCTTCGATAGAATGTATCAACGAGGTGGTGTGAGTGCCGTAAGTCAAGCCACCGGTGTTTCTCGTCCGACAATTTATGCTGGATTAACGGAACTTCAGGAAACAGAACGTTTGGACGTATCACGAATACGCAAATCAGGAGGCGGCCGTAAAAGTGTAGAAACACATTATCCTGATATTTTGTCAAAACTGGAGGATTTGGTTGATCCTGATAGTCGAGGAGATCCAGAGTCACCATTGCGATGGACCACAAAAAGCACGCGCAAGTTATCGGATGAACTCAAACAACAAGGTTACAAATTAGGCTCCAGTAAAGTAAGACACTTGTTGCTTGATCTGAACTACACTCTTCAATCTAATAAAAAAACCATGGAAGGAGGAAATCCTCCAGATCGAGATGAACAATTTCAATATATCAATGAACAGGCTAAACGATTTCATTCAGAGGCGCAGCCTGTCATATCGGTAGATACAAAGAAAAAAGAGAATATTGGCGAGTTTAAAAACCCGGGTCAACAGTAGCAACCTCAAGGAAATCCAACCGAAGTAAATGTCTATGATTTCATTGATAAAGAACTTGGAAAAGTTGCGCCATATGGCATCTACGATATCTTTAGAAACGAGGGATGGGTTAGCGTTGGCATCAGTAGTGATACCGCACAATTCGCGGTCAACTCCATCAGGACCTGGTATCAGCAAATCGCCATAGAGAAATATGGCGCAATCAAAAAAATTATGATCACTGCAGATTGTAGCGGATCCAACGGAAACAGAGTTCGATTGTGGAAAAAAGAATTGCAAGGTTTGTCTAATGAAACTGGACTGGAAATCCATGTTTGCCATTATCCTCCAGGAACGAGCAAATGGAATAAAATAGAGCATCGAATGTTCAGTTTTATTTCTCAAAACTGGAAGGGCAAACCACTACTGACTCGACAAACTGTTATTGACCTCATTAGGGCTCGTGCGTAAATAACCTTTATAGTTTGAGAGATTCAGTCCTGATCATGTCCACAGGGGATATGGGACGAGATCCCTCCTGACGACACCATAGTGTAAATCTTATTCTTGCACGAGCCCTAAGTTGACGGCAAACGTATACAAGGTCTGATTCAAGATAGGAAGAGGTGTCAAGGGACAATATAATTGACCCAATATTGGACATTAATTTTGACCCACCTTGGGAAGAAAAATGCCTTCATTTTTTAGAATGAAAGCAATTTTCTGACAACAAGAAAAATTAGCGATTTTCGAGTTTTTGTTTGAGTCGATAGCTTTCGCCGCCCATCATAAAGATATGAGAGTGATGAATAATGCGATCGACAATGGGCACCGCGATATTTTCCGCGGCGAAGAATTCCCCCCAATTGGTAAAATCCTTGTTCGTGGTTAAAATCAGGGAACGATACTCATACAAGGCATTGATAAACTGAAACAAATTTGAGATACTCTGTTTATTAATGGGCAAATATCCCAATTCATCACAGAGGATGAGATCATATTTGAGGAGCGCGCTGATTTTATGTTTCAACTGCCCCTGGATTTCAGCCAGATCAAGAGTTTCCATCAACCCCATGGCGGTGAAGAAGGCGACTTTATAACCGTGATTGAGAGCTTCCTGCCCCAGAGCGATGGCTAAATGCGTTTTTCCAACGCCCGGCGGACCAATAAAGACGACATTGTGTCGATGCTCAATGAAAGAAAAGTCCATCAACGACGCGATCTGTTTTTTGGTAATGGTCGTTTGCGCCCGAAAATCAAATTCATCGAGGCGCTTCATGACCGGGAATCCCGCCTTTCGCTGGTTGAGCGCGACACGTTTTTGATTGCGCCATTGAAATTCCTGATCCAGCAACTGTTGAGCGAATTGCAGATAGGAAATCTGGTTGTCTTCGGCTCGTTGAATCAGGGACGACAGATTTTCAGCGATGCCGAAGCAGCGTAATGCTTTATAAGATTGGAGGACTTCCTCAAATTTGACCGGATTCATACGTCCTCCCGACCCAAAGTTTTTTGATCCAACCCGCGATAGAGTTTCAAATCTCTGGAAAGAAGATGCTCTTCCAGCGGCAGCGACAAGGGATTATTCATGGCCGCGGCCAAATAATCCCGAATATAACTCACCCGCAGTTCAGCTCGTTGAGTCAGGTCCTTGAGCCATGGCCGCAGCAGGGTCACCGAAGGATATTGTCCAAGCACAAGCTTCAATCCTGCCAACTGATCTTTATACAGGTCCGGTGTCGTTTTCCGGAGAAGTTGACACAAACTGGAAGCCAATTCATCCCCCAGAAGCGATTGCAGGGTTTGTTCATAGCGGACAATTTGATCCTGCCGGGAACGATAATGATTCAGATTCTTGATCACTTCTCCCTTGCGGGCGGATATCCGGTGTCTTGTGATCGGTTGATTGGAATCCGGCGCGTGAATCAACAACCAACCCTCTTCCTGCCTGACAAACACGGAGGATGACTGATATTGGCCTGGAACCGAATATTTGTTGGACTGCCATGAAATCAGCGATGTTTTGTCCACCTGACGGGTTTCTCCCAGACAAACCTGCTGTAAACATTTCGGACTCAAATAAGGTTTCATCCGTGGACGTTCCCGTAAATCATACACGTCCCATGGAACCTCACGGGTAGTGCCATGAACCCTCACATTGGCCACCGTTTTAAGCCAGTTCACCATCCGCTGCCGGAGATCTTCCACTTGAGCAAAGCTGTCCCCATAAAAGAAATCCTTCTGGACATACTTGACGCCGGCCTCCACTTTGCCTTTACTTTCAGGATCATAGCCCTCACAGGCTCGCACCTTGAAACCCGCGCTGTTGGCATATTGATGAAACCGCTGGTTGAGCCAGAGTTCCCGGAATTCTTCCTTGATCACCACCAGTTTGGTTTGATCGTAAACACATTCTTCCACCACACCGTCAAAAAAACGGAATGCCTGATCATGCATGGTGATAAACAGGTCGGTATTGATCGGCCGTAAACTCACGCTGACATACATCATTCGAGAATACGACAGGACAAACACCATAAAATAGACAGTCGTTGGTTGTCCCGCGATCATAACATCCCGCAGTTCACCGCCATCGACCTGACATTGAACACCAGGCACCATATCCAGTATGGGTTCATAACGCCGTCCAGGAATCGAGGGAAGTTCTTTGCTCAGACTTGCCATATAACGCCGAACACTTCGCTGGGAAATTTCAACTTCCAGACCATGGGTTTTCAGCTTTCGCAGCATTTTTCCCGAGGAAAGTTCAGGATACATCTCCAATAGATGCCGCATGTATTCCCGATGTTCATCCAGAACTTTCTCACGCTGAGGACTGCGCAGATACGTCGTGATCTCATTTTCCTTCATCCGCAGATATTTCCGTACTGTATTGCGAGACAGTTTCAACTGCTCCGCGATCTGATGGATCGATAGTCCGTTTCCATCATCATGAAGCGCTTTTATTTTATAAATCATGTTCCACCTTTCCATAGTCCTCCCAAAAAAAATGATTCATCATTTTAACGGGAGTGCCATAGCAAGCTATGGCTTTTTTATCAATAAAGGTGGGTCAATTTTATTGTCCGCTACTGGGTCAGTTTACATGACCGGTAACAAGAGGATGGAAAAAACCGATTGACCGCTTGAAAATACCCAAATTGTAAGACAAACCCTACTTGGTTCGTGGGTGTCCGCATACTGCTAGCAATATCTTCAAGCTTTTGATTGAGAAAAAACGTCTGCTTCCTCTCCACACCAGAAAACTGGGGAGGATTTTCAAATGTTTTTTGCTCGTTTATACTGAGAATATTGAGTAGTGTACTCACCACATGATCTCTAAAAAATAGTCAATATTGATCTCTCTAAAGCGCGGTTGGTTTCTACTGGAATACCATGTTCTTAGGAAAACGTTGAAAACACTGGGATTTCTCTTATATTATTAACCACACCTTAAAATCCTTTCATGCGGTAAGCATGCCATTATGCAAATTGAATCTATTGAATATCTCACCCAAAAAGAACTCAAAAAATTATTTCAAGTGATTGGAAAACGAAGTGAAGAAAAATATCCTTATGGATTACGGGATTTAACTATTTTTAATATCGCCTATTATTGCGGGTTACGTGTTTCGGAGATCGGAATGCTTACTCGAGGGAATTTTAACGAACAAAGAGATGAGCTATTTTGCCGTAGGCTCAAAGGATCACGTTCTAATACATTACGATTAACCCCCGATAAATCCAGGCTTTTGAAAAAATATATTCGTGAATATTCCATTATAAATGGGGAGCAGTCGCTTTTTAAATCTAAGGAAGGGTAACCCTATTTCAAAAAGGCAACTTCAAGACCTTATGGCTTTCTATGGAAAGCAGGCAAAGCTTCCAGAACACAAACAACATATCCATGTGTTAAAGCATTCCATTGCGGTTCATTTGGCGCAAAGTGGGATGGATATTAAGGAAGTACAGTATTGGTTGGGCCATAAAAACGTTGAGAACACGATGGTTTATTTCCAATTCACGGCTGATCAGGCAGATACCATGTACAGAAAACTACAATCCAATTCCAAATTGGTTTAATAAATCATGCGATCTTTCTTTGATGTGTTCTCTAGTAAAATATGAAAATCTGTGACGATTTACCCCTAAATGGGTCTAATTACCCATCGCTTTAGGCATCGAAGCCTGTCGCCAGGGATATCGAACGTTTTTTACGACAGCGGCCAATTTGGTCAATACCCTGGTGGAAAGCAGAGAAGAAAAAACGCTCCAACGATTCCTTAAAAAAATAGCGAAATATCATCTGCTGATCATCGATGAACTCGGGTATATTCCTTTTTCACAGCAAGGAGCTCAGTTGTTATTTCAAGTGTTTTCCGAACGCTATGAAGCGGGTTCCATGATTGTGAC